>DAXY01000051.1:55808-58160 GCA_002506645.1 Vulcanisaeta distributa
CATTAATGAACTTATCGAAAGGGCGCGCAACTGGGATAAGGCGGCAATCGCCAGGTTAATTACGTTGGCTGAGGAGGGCGCTGAAATACCGCTGAGTATACAACGTAGGAGCCACGTGATCGGCATAACGGGACCGCCAGGCTCGGGCAAGAGCACCCTGATCTATGCCATGGCCCGGAAGATACCCCAGGATAAGAAGGTGGCAATCCTAACGATAGACCCATCAAGCCCATTCACAGGCGGTTCGTTCATGGGTAATAGGATTAGGATGCAGGAACTCACGTCCAGGCCGAACATATACATTAGGAGTATGGCCACTAGGGGCATCCGTGGAGGGCTTAATTACGCCACGGTGGCTGCCGTGAATATACTTGAGCATGCCGGTGCGGATTACATACTCATCGAGACGGTGGGTGCGGGGCAGTCGGACACCGACGTTAAGTACGTTGCCGACACAATACTCGTCCTAGTACCGCCCCTCTCCGGTGATGAGATTCAGGCCCTTAAGAGCGGGCTCATGGAGATTGGGGATATTTACGTGGTTTCGAAGTCCGATAACCAAGCATCTGAGTCGACATATAGGGATTTGCTCGCCATGGTCGATATGATGAAGGAGGTTAAGGGCAATTCCTGGAAACCCACTGTTATCAAGGTCTCCGGCTTGTACGGCTATGGCGTTGATGAATTAATTAAGCTCATTGATAATAGGTTTAGGGAGTTGATTAGTAATGGCGAGTTGAATAAATCACTGATAGGCAGGAGGCTCCTCGAAATGAGGCTCTACGCCTATGACTTACTTGAGAGGAGGTTGAATGAGAATAAGGAGCTTGAGGACGAGGTTATCAATGGCAGGTTATCGCCCCAAGAGGCAGCAAAAAGATTACTTGGGGTGGTGTTGCCGAGGCTTGACCACGTAGCAGTTGCGGTTAGGGACTTAGGCAGTGCTGCTGAGAAGTTTAAGAGGTTGGGGCTTGATGTGGATGAGCCCATCATCGTTGAGGAGCAGGGCGTTAGGGTCGCAATGGTGCGGCTTGGTAATGCGAGGATTGAATTGCTGGAGCCCCTTAGCCCCAACTCAACGGTGGCCAAGTTCCTTGAGAATAGGGGTGAGGGTATTCACCACATAGCCCTTGAAGTTCATGACCTGGGCGAATTCATTAGGAGGGTTCAGGAGGCGGGGCTCACGCTTACTGGTAGGCCTTATAAGGGTGCCGAGGGTGTTGTGGTGTTTATACATCCGAAGAGCCTAAATGGAGTACTCCTTGAGCTCGTCCAACGCGAGGTCTCCAATGAGTGATCTTTAAATAATTCAAGATAGGGGGCCTAGCTTGCGTGAAAAGGAGTAGATCGTTTGAGAGAGGGTACACAATCGTATTTAGGGGAGGGGACTCGATTAAGTACTCATTGGCGCTTATAATTATCGCGATTCCCTACCTAATGAGTCTTTACGTGGGTGAGCCGTTGATTACGTACTTCAAATCGCTGATTATTTACGGTATTATGTTTCTATCAGTTCTCATAACCCTCAGGGCCATGGTCTTCATACAGTCATATAGGGGCTTCGGCACAACACTGTCGCTATTTAGTACCGCGCTTGCGGTCATCATAGACCTATTAATAACGTTGGTTACCCACAAGTTCGTGGTTGGGTTTGGCGCATTATCGTTTGTCCTACCGCTTAGTGCCATGATAATGGTTTTGAGGGGCCTTGAACATAATGGGAATTCGATGAGGAAGTACGTGTGGTATCCACTATATACCCTGCCGAGTATTTTGGTGATACAATCATTATCGTACTTACTAATCGGCACGATAAATCCGGTAAAGTACGTAATCCTGGACTCGATGTTTTACGTATTTTCCTTCCTATTCATATACTACGTGATCTTCAAGTTCGAGACATCGTATGGGGGTGTTGATATACTTAGGTTATTTAGTTCGTACCTATACGCGGCACTCTTTGAGTACTCAGAACCCTTCGAGAGGGAGTTAAGTAAGAGGTCCGTAATAAGGGACGTTAAGGTGCACCTATTCATGCTCAATCACGATGATGAAAATACCTACGCAGTTACAGTGCCTGAACTCCACGCCGGCCCTATTGCGAAGGTTGGCGGTGGTTACCTAATTAGTGATTTAATCTATGAGCTCGGTCGTTACGTAAACCCCGTGGTTTATATGCATGGTGTTGGTAGCCACGAGTTGGATCCTGCCATGAGGGTTGATGTACGTAGGATAGTTAGGGCAGTGGCTAACAGGGCTAGGGAGTGCTTAGGTAAGCATTACGTGGCTAATGAATGCATTGGTAAAATGCCCGCCCAAATCGAAAGCCATAATTTTAGGGTGACCCACGTA
>DAXY01000051.1:58182-60659 GCA_002506645.1 Vulcanisaeta distributa
GATGACATACCGCTTGGCGTTTATGAGGAATTGAAAAGAAGGGTTAAGCTCGATTGGGACAACGTGATACTGATTGATGCCCAAAATTACTACTCCGACGATAACACGTGGGATGAGAATGACATTAACGAATTAGCCTCATTACTGGGCAGGATCAGTGAATTAGAGGATCAAAGGCTTGAGATAAGGACGTGCGTGAATCGCGTACCTAAGCACGCCTTCGGCCCAATACAATTCGAGATTGGGGATAATGGCCTAATAACGTGGGGCCTAGACGTAAATGGTAGGAGGGTCTTACTCGTGATATTTGACGGCAACAACCTAAGGAGAGAGTTAGCCGACGCAATAATTAACGAGTTTAGGGGGGCCTTCGACATCGTTGAGGTATTGACTACGGATAATCATCAATACACAGGCATTGCCAGGTTCACGAGGAGTAGGGGGTATAAGGTCGTCGGTGATTCGGTAAATCACGAATTAATAATGAGGAATGTTAGGAGGAGCGTTAAGCGCTGTCTTAATAACCTGTCAACGACGCACGTGAGTTACTGCCCTGTCCTCGTAGAGAGCGTTAGGTTGATTGGTGATTCATTCAATAACATGGTGAGGGCAGCAGAGAAGGGCGTTATGGATTGGAAGAAGCACTTCACGGTATTAATAATCCTACCAATACTCACGATGATTATCCTGGGGGTTATACTCGGTATTTTTTAATACTTAATTAAGTACAAAAGGTTTAATAGATGAGGTTTATGTAATCAATTGGGAAGAGGTATGGGTTCCGAGGATCTAAAGAGGCAGGCCATTAGGGCCCACATAGCCGGGTTGATAACTAGGCTTGAGAATTGGGTTAGGGATCAGAAGAGGTTCATGGATGAGCTCGAGAAGTACGGTGACTACATAGTCACTCAGGACAGGTTATCGCTACTACTCTCAGCACAGGCAATGCTGTACTACATAGAGAGGACGCTGAAGGACTTCGAGTCCTGGCTCAACAACCCAATGATAACGTCCATAATGCCCATAGACATGCTTAAGGAGTTGGAGGAGAGGCTAAGGGACATTGCCATTGAGTTCGTTAAGCTCGATATAGACCATACGAGTAAGTACGTGGACATACTCAAGAAGATAGAGAATACTGAGGTCCCCGACATACTGAGGCTTTATATCGAGCAGAGGGGCATTGTGACGCAGAGGGGTCAGCAGGGAGAGCAGGGTGAAGTGCCTAGGTTCATGTGATTCTAAAAGCCATCATATTTTTATTCACTCCTTACTAACCTCATTTAAATAATCCCTGATTATTTGGATCGCATCCCTACCGAACATCTTAATTATTAAGCTAACGTATTCCCTAATTATCTCATTCTTAACCTCGTATGGAATTGACAGTTCATACACGAACTGCCTAACGTTATTTATGACCTTCTCACGCTTATTAATAAACCCCCTAGTGTATAGCCTACTCAATACCGTTAGCACAGTCGTGTATGCAGTCTTCCTACCCCTCCTTGTTAACTCCTCCCATATTGTCATTGCCGTTGCCTCCTTAAGCTCATTAAGTATGCCGATAACCTCGGCCTCAAGGGGCCCAATCATTAGCAAAAGCCTCCTTCTACGCTCGCCCTGCTCCATTATTTGAATTTACACGTGTAGTTTTATAAACCTAACACACAGGTCTAAAACTTACCAACTTTGATATCTAGCCTGACCTTATACACATATGGAGCATAATCCCTAACAACCCTCCTATTAATCACTTGGCAGTCATAATTCAACTCACTGCAGTAATCCTTAACCAATGCCTCAGCCTCGCCGTAGAGGTTTTCCTCAGTACCCAAGTGATAGAAATGGACCACCCCACCATCCCTAACGCACGTTAGTGCTTGCTTAAGGAACCTGTGGGCGCCCAGGGGTAGGGTTAGTATGACCCTATCAACGCCGTGAAATAGCCCCATCAACCTCGCCGCATCACCGAGTAGGGGCAGTACCTTACCCTCTAGCTTGTTTAACTTAATATTATCGAGCATGTAGTAATACGCGTGCTCGTTAAGTTCAATGGCGATTACCAACTTAGTCAGGGGTTGCCTCCTCAATATGGCTATGGCGTAGGGACCAACACCGGCGAATGGGTATAAAATGACCTCGTTAGGCATTACCTGCCCCGCAATATCCTCCCTATCGCCCTGATCCCTAGGCGAGAAGTACGCCCTGGTCGGGTCAACCTTAATCAAGTAATTATCCTCCTTATGGATAACCTCAGTGGGCCCAGGCACTAGGGTTTCATACCTATAAAGCCTGAATTCACCCTCCCTGGCGCCAACCCTCCTGAGCACTGCCTTAACATGCCTATTCAACCTAATCACCGCCTCGCCAATCACGAATTTATAATTCTCGAGTTCCGGCGGTATTTCTATAATGGCCACAGCCCCGGACCTAGAGCCTATTATATCGAAGCCCCTGGGTATCTTATCCCAAAG
>DAXY01000051.1:60707-65041 GCA_002506645.1 Vulcanisaeta distributa
CCCTTAACCCGCGTAGAGAATAAAAAATTAATATTAGGGTTATGAAGCCCTGCATTGATGAGTAAGGCCATAGAGTCCATACCGGGCATCGTGTCCTACAACACGGTTAGGGAGGTTAAGGGGCCATTAATTGTTATTGAGAGGACCAGGGGCGTTGCCTATAACGAAATTGGCGAGGTAATCGGGCCTGATGGGGAGCCCAGGATGGTTCAGGTGGTTGAGGTTGGCGATAATTACGCGGTGGCCCAGGTACTGACCGGCACACTTGGCTTGCCGGCCAAGGGCAGTACTGTCAGGTTTTACGGCAGGACGCTTAGGATGCCTGTTAGTGAGGACTTACTAGGTAGGGTCTTGGATGGTAAGGGGCAGCCCAGGGATGGATTACCACTACCACCTGCCGAGGAGTACCTGGACATCAATGGCGAGCCACTTAACCCATACGCGAGGGAGTACCCTGAGGAGCCAATAGAGACTGGGGTTAGTGCCATTGATGGTTTAAACACGATGGTTAGGGGACAGAAGCTCCCAATATTCAGCGGCACGGGATTACCACACAACATGCTTGCCGCCCAAGTGGCTAGGCAGGCAACGGTCAGGGGGCATGAGGAGGAGTTCGCAATAATATTCGCGGCAATGGGCCTTAAGTCCGAGGAGGCGCTGTTCTTCCTTAATGAGTTCAGGAGGACAGGCGCACTGAGGAGGTTGGTCATGGTGCTGAACCTAGCCAGCGACCCAATTGCCGAGAGGATATTAACACCGAGGACTGCACTAACAATTGCCGAGTACCTCGCGTGGTATAGGGATTACCACGTACTGGTGATCCTGACCGACATGACGAATTACGCAGAGGCCCTTAGGGAGTTATCATCATCAAAGGGTGAGCTACCGGGTAGGCGCGGTTACCCAGGCTACATGTACACGGACTTCGCCACAATATATGAGAGGACAGGAAGGGCGAAGGGCAAGAAGGGCAGCATAACCCAGTTCCCGATATTGACCATGCCCCACGACGACATAACACACCCAATACCGGACCTGACAGGTTACATAACCGAGGGGCAACTCGTGCTTAGCAGGACGCTATGGGGTAAGGGCATTTACCCACCCTTTGACGTGATCATGAGCCTATCGAGGCTGATGAAGGACGCGGTTGGTGAGGGCAAGACGAGGGATGACCATAAGTACGTGGCTAATCAATTGATCGCGGCCTACTCAAGGGCCCTAGACGTCAGGAACCTGGCCCTACTCGTTGGCGAGACTAACCTGAGCTGGCGTGAGAGGAGGTATCTCAGGTTTGCCGATCAGTTCGAGCGTAGGTTCATTAACCAGGGCTACTACGAGAGAAGGACCTTTGAGCAGACGCTTGATATTGCCTGGGACGTTATTAGTGTATTACCTGAGGATGAATTGACAAATGTGCCGCCGGACATATCCAAGAGGTACTATAGACGCTCAGTATTTGAGTCCATTAAGGACGTGGGTGCGTAAAATTAGCATTTTGTAAATAATGTTAATCCCCTTGTTCGTAAATACTTACATAGTTCACGGCAGAGAATCTTAATAAATCCTGTAATTATCTAATTCCCCATGCCGAAGACCAAGGCCAAGGAGAAGATGGTGTTGATAAGCGTGCACATACCGAAGCAGATGTTGGAGGAGCTTGATGAGTTCGTAAAGCAGGGGGTATTCCCAAGCAGGAGTGAGGCGATTAGGATCGCAATTAGGGACCTGCTCTATAGGGAGAATTCGAGAGGTAGAGCGCAAAATGTGGAGGATTTAATATTACTGCCTGGCAGGTAATGATAATAATGTCCATGCTAAGGTTTGAAAAACAATAAACTTAGTATTCAATAATGTCTTTTAAAATAATTTTATATAGGAATACATACTATATAGATTTAGCGGGTTTAAGCATTAACGTTATTTATCAGCGTTTCTCATTAATTATGTGAGGAGGATAGTCGTAGGAATAACGGGAGCTAGCGGCGTTATTTATGGCGTTAGGTTCCTAGAGATGATTAGGAAGTATGCCGTTGGGTCTGAGGTTCACCTCATTGTGAGTAATACCGCAATTGACATACTAAAGTATGAGGTTGGTATTGACAAGGACTCACTGTTTAGGCTGGCCGATAGGGCTTACGGCGAGGATGAACTCGGTGCGCCAATAGCCAGTGGGTCATTTAAGCATGATGGTATGGTTATCATACCATGCTCAATGAAGACCCTGGCATCCATAGCCCATGGAATAACGGATAACCTAATCACTAGGGCGGCCGATGTCACGCTGAAGGAGAGGAGGAAGTTAATACTCGTCATTAGGGAGACACCGCTTAATTTAATACATATTAGGAACATGGAGTTGGTTACGTTGGCCGGCGCCATTGTAATGCCCGCAGCACCTGCGTTTTATAATAGGCCGAGGACTATCGATGATATGGTGAACTTCATAGTCGGTAGGGTACTCGACCTACTGGGTATTGAGAATGACCTCTATAGCAGGTGGGGCGGCTACGCTGATGAGTAACATAGTAATTTATAGGGTGCGCCTTACCAAAACAGTGCCAGTAGGGGATATGGATGTGCCGATATGTACGAGGTGCGGTAGGAGACCGGCGAATTACTACAGGGTATCCAGCGGCGAGAGGCTTTGCCTAAGTTGCCTATTTAAGTCGATTGAGGACACCGTGCTTTGGACCATCAGGAAATACCGATTAATAAGTGAGGGTGATAGGGTGGGTATTGCGATTAGTGGTGGTAAGGATAGCCTAACACTAATGTACCTACTGGGTAAATTCAGGAGGCAGGGTAAGATTCCCAGGAATGTCGAGTTGGTAGCGTTCAGCATCAACGAGGGTCACCCATACAGCTGCTTCTACAGGATGGCCAGGGTTGATTATGTGCAGAAGCTGAGTGAGGAGTTCGACATACCGTACAGGGTTTACACATTCAAGGAGTTATTCGGCGTTACGGCCACGGACATAGCCCACGGGCTCTGGTCAAGGGGGATTAACGTACACATGTGCACGGTAGATGGAGTGCTGAGGCGTAGGGCCATGAACATGGTCGGCAGGCAACTGGGGCTGACTAAAATAGCCACTGGCCACAACCTCGATGATGAGGCCCAGACGGTACTACTCAATGTAATGAGTAATGACTTGGATAGGTTTGCGTGGTTTGGCCCAAGGCCTGAGGTTGATAGGGAGGGCTTTATTCCGAGGATCAAGCCTCTTCGCTTTGTGAGGGAGGAGGAAATCGCAATATACGCCTATTACCACGGCATACCGCTGATGGAGCTCGAGTGCCCCTTCGTGTATAGTAACCCTAGGTACGAGCTTAAGTTCACACTAGCCCGTTGGGAGAGGGATAACCCAAACATTAAGTATTCCCTAGTTTCCTTCGGCGATTCCTTGGCCGAGCTCTTGAGCGGGAAGGCCGTGAACACACCCCTGAGGAGGTGTAAGTACTGCGGTGAACCAACATCGGGCGAGGTGTGTAGGGTTTGCGAATTGATGAGCAGGGCCGGCCTACTGGAGAGGTACCTAACTCACTTGAGGACTTTGAAGCTTATTGATACGCAATCCCCCTCGTAATTACGCCCAATGACCTCGACGTTGCTCCTCAGTATTTGTGATAGGAAGCCCACGTAATATTCAATCATTAACTCCTCAATTACCTGCTTATTATTTAACTCGCCGCAGGACCTTATCGTAATCGTCCCATCCTTCTCAATGAGCACTATCCTGCCCAAGCCCCTGAACTGCCCCATTTTAATGAGCTCACTGAGGTTACTATTTCGTATGAGCGACGCATCGTATGACCCCAATTCCCTAACTATCCTCCTAAACTCCGGGTTTGCCAGCAAATCCTTGGCCCTTTCGAGCTCTAGCACCAGGACCTGCCTATCCCTAAAGGTCGGCATTATCATTGAGGGCACCATGAACGCCTCCCTCTCCACAATCCTATACCTAACCCACTCAACGAATGAGAACTTCTTCAACTCCTTCTCTAGGTCATTTAGTGACGTGTCTATGCCCGTGAGGTCAACCACGAAGTGGAGCAGTAACTGTGTCCTGTTAACGGATATATTCAATATGTTTATCCCATGATCAGCAAATACGTTGGACAATGCCGCGAGTATGCCCGGCCTATCTGCCGTGAACTTAATCAGGAATTCACCAAGTACCTTATCCTTACCCTCAAAGGCCATCGCAAGGTCCCTATATAATACCTCCACAGGCAAGCCTCAAAGAGTCATGATTTAAAAACTTATTTGCTACGTAACTCGCGAGGAGGTTAATTACAGCCTTATGTGCATTATCGCGGCATTAATTTTT
>DAXY01000051.1:65066-69071 GCA_002506645.1 Vulcanisaeta distributa
AGGTCCGGAGTTTGGCACTCATTGTTTGACCCGCCCATTAACTCGAGTATTATTGCGAGACATGGATGAGTTATCTTTTAAAGGGCATCTCCTAAGTTGGTGTTGGGACCTTTATTGGTATGGAGTTTAGGCCAAGACTGCAGGAGAAGAGGTGGGATATTTCAAAGGAGGTTGAGTTGATTAAGAAGTGGGAGGAGGAGGGATTATTTGATATTAAGGTTGATGATAGGAGGCCGACGCTTGTAATTGACACACCACCGCCATACCCATCGGGGAGACCGCACATTGGCGGTATAGCCCATTACGCCCAAATCGACATGATAGCCAGGTTCTTCAGGATGAGGGGTTACAACGTGGTGTTCCCATTCTACGCCGATAGGAATGGGTTACCCGTTGAAGTCCAGGTGGAGAGGACTTACGGCATAAACATGTACGAGGTTCCTAGGGACAAGTTCCTCGAGTTGTGTAGGAAGTTCCTTGATGAGTATGAGGGTGATTTCGTGAGCATATTCAGGCGCTGGGGTGGTTCTTTCAGTTATTGGAGGAATGGCACGGATAGCGAGGAGTATAGGAGGGTGACTCAGGAGACATTTATCAACCTATGGAATAGGGGCCTCATTTACGAGGCGAGTAGGCCAACCCTGTGGTGCCCCAGGTGTAGGACGGCGTTAGCGGAGGCAGAGGTTGAGTACGCAGAGGAGGACTCATACCTAAACTATATTAAGTTTAGGGTTAAGGAGACGGGTGAGGACATAGTAATAGCCACCACGAGGCCCGAGCTATTGCCTGCCACGGTGGCCGTGGCCTTCAACCCAAGTGACGATAGGTATAGGAGGTTGGAGGGCCTCCACGCCATAGTGCCTCCATTGAATCAGGAGGTGCCCATAGTACCACATCCATCGGTTAAGCCCGACTTCGGCACCGGGCTTGAGATGATAAGTACCTTCGGCGATACCAGGGATTTAATGGTTGTTAATGAGTTGAAACTCCCCATGAGGATAATTGTTAATCCAGACGGTACATTGAACGAGCTTGCGGGTAAGTACAAGGGGTTAAATGTTAGGGAGGCGAGGGAGGCCATAATTAGGGATTTGCAGGAGGCTGGACTACTCGTTAAGAGGGAGCCCCTTAGGCACACAATACCGATCTGCTGGAGGTGTAAGACGCCCATAGAGATAATAATTACTAAGGAGTACTTCCTGAAGCAGCTCCAGTTTAAGGATGAATTAATCAAGCTTGTGCAGAATGAAATGGTTATTAAACCGCCCGAATACGCACAAACGCTAATTGACTGGATCAAATCCCTCGAGTTTGACTGGCCGATATCGAGGCGTAGGTACTACGGCACCGAGATACCGATTTGGTACTGCATCGATGAGGAGGGTAATGCAAGGCCCATAGTCCCGAGGCCGGGGAGGTACTACAGGCCCTGGAAGGATGAGCCACCGCCCGAGGTTAAGGAGCAATGCCCAAGCGGTAAGTTGGTTGGTGAAGATAGGGTCTTGGATACTTGGTTTGACTCATCAATATCCTGGATCTACGCCACGGGCTATACGAAGCCTGGGATAAGGGTCTTCGAGAGGGTCTACCCGCACAGCATACTTAGGCCCCAGGGCTACGACATAATTAGGACCTGGCTCTACTACTCCGTGGTCAGGGCGTACCTACTCTATGGCAAGCCGCCCTTTAGGTACGTTAGGATAAGCGGCATGGGGCTTGATGAGAAGGGCGAGGCTATGCATAAGTCCAAGGGCAACATAATAGACCCAATACCGCCGGTGGAGAAGTACGGCGCCGACGCAGCCAGGTTCTGGGCAGCCGCATCGGCCAAGTTAGGCAGTGATTATAGGTATAGTGAGCAATTGATAAGGACTGGCCACGACTTCGCCGTTAAGCTCTGGAACATTGCCAGGTTCGTATCGTCATTCCCTGAGGTCAGTGATGACTATGAATTGACGCCACTGGACCTAATGATACTTGCTAAATTAAACGAGGTCGTTAGGACATCGCTCAGTGCGTATTATGACTTCGATGTTTACGTACCCGCCAATGCACTCTACGACTTCACGTGGCACGTATTCGCCGATCACTACCTAGAGGCGGTTAAGTCGAGGGCCTATAATAGGGATGGGTCGTTCACGGTGAGGCAGCAGAGGGGTGCCTGGTTCACGCTTTATAAAGTCCTGAAGACTGTGCTTAAGCTCCTAGCCCCAATAATGCCCTTCGTGACTGACCAAATATGGAGGAGCCTGTATGGTGAGTCAATACATAGGCAGTTGATTGAGGATCCAGACCCAAGGTTTGACAATAGGGAGTACCTGGCAATGCTCGAGCCATTCATGAAATTCAATAGGGCAGTGTGGACGTACAAGAATAAGGCCGGCTTAAGCCTCAACGAGCCCATTGACGGCATAGTATATGCGCCGGAAGTCCTCAAGCCGCTGGGGCCTGAGTTGAGGGCTATGCACAAGGTTAGAGAGATCATGTTTGGCAAACCCGCTGGGAATTACGTAGTGCTGGATGAGTCATTACCAGCGTACTTAGTTAGGCAGTGACCCTCTATAAAGCATTAATGCGGTTCCAATAATTACTAGAAGAATTGACGTGGCCCCAACAATCAATAACGTGGTCGAAAAGCCGTAGTGCTGGAGCAGAGCTCCAATCACGTAGGGCGATATTGAACCGCCTAATTGGCTCATGAAATTGAGGAACCCACTCGTGGCCCCAACACTTGATGTTAGTCTCGATATTGCTATTGATGGCGCTGCGTAGAAGCCATAGAGAAAACCCAGCAGTAGCATTAGGGGCGTTAATAGGTACATGGTTGATACCCTAGGTATTACGGTGACGATAATTGCCAGGAGCAATGAGGATGATATACTCGGCAGTGCGTAGCCAACCCTATCACCCATGTATCCGCCAATCACCGCACCGACGGACCCCATTATGGACGCCAGGAAGGCGTAGAAGCCACTAATTGATGGCGAAACCCTGAGTGCGTGAACTACGTAATAGGTGGACCAACTTAGGAAGCCTAGGTACGAGAAGCCCGAGGACAGCCTGATGAAGCCCATACCAAGTATCCCCATCCCAAGGCCTGCATGCGTAGTTCCACCACTCCTGCCATGGACCGGCACCCTGAGTATCGGCACTGTTGATAGGGCCACGATGATTGAGAATGCGATAAACGGTGCAAACCTACTTATTGAGTATAGTAGTGGCGATAGCATTATTGAGACTGATGATGCTAGGAAGAACATGCTCTGATAAATACCTGCGCCAAGCCCTCCCCTGCCATAGTTGGTGAGGACCATGCTTATTAAGGCTACGTAGGTTATCGCCAGCATTGAGCCCATTATAAATTGAATGATTAATAATAGGTAGTAATGGCTTATGAATATTGGGTATAGGGCGTTTATTATGGCTATTAACGCCAGAACGTAAATCACTACATTATAACCATACCTATCAACAACTACGCCACCTATCATCTGGAATACAGTGTAGCCTATCCAGAGGGATGAAACTATTAACCCACCCATCACCGTGTTGATTCCATCCACCCCAACCAGGTACGGTAGTAATGATGGTATTGAGAACCTCACGAGAACCACGGAGAAGAATGCCAGGGACGCCGCCAATACCGCCCATAAACCGCTCCTCATTGCATATTACCGTCCATAGAAGGGTTAATAAATGCTTAACTTTACTACGCCGATACTATGGCGGAGGTATACCTCGTTTATAGGATAACTCCGAGTAAGTCGGATGTTAATTATGAGGAGCTGAAAAACGAGATAAGGAGGGCCCTTGAGCCTAAGTACAAGGTTGATAAGGTCGAGGAGGAGGACATAGGCTTCGGAATAAAGGCCCTCAAGGTCTACATAAGGATGCCTGAATCATCCGAGGAGCACTCGAGTGATGAGGTTGAGAATATACTAAGCAGTATTGAGGGTATTGGCAGTATCGAGCTTGAGTACTTCACGAGACTGGGCTTCTAGCATT
>DAXY01000051.1:69123-69824 GCA_002506645.1 Vulcanisaeta distributa
GCTCATGCTGATGAGTGGATTGAGTTGATAGTCAAGGAGGCCAAGCAGAGGGATGCGCAGAGACCCATTGTTAGGGTTGATCCTGAGGTGATGAGGAATTACGGCATTGAGCCAGGCATGATACTATTAATTGAGGGAAAGAGGAGGACAGCCGCCAAGGTCTGGTACGGACTCCCTGAGGATGAGGGTAAGGGCATCATTAGGATGAATGCGATAATTAGGAAGAATGCGAACGTGGAGATTGATCAGAAGGTTAGGGTTAAGAAGGTCGAGGCGAAGAGGGCGGGCACGGTCAAGCTGGCCCCGGTGAACATGACAATAAGTGTTGACCAAAACTTTGTGCAGTACACAAAGCAGAAGCTTAGGGATTACGTGCTCATGGAGGGCGACCTAGTGCAGATCCAGGTTCTCGGCCAACCACTGACGTTCCAGGTAGTGCAGGCAAAGCCCAATGACGCGCCTGTGATCATTGACGAGGACACCAACTTAGTGATTTATGAGAAGCCTGTGGAGAACGTGAACATACCGAGGGTTACGTGGGAGGACATCGGCGACCTAAAGGAGGCTAAGGAGAAAATTAGGGAGCTCGTGGAGTTGCCTCTCAAGCACCCGGAGATCTTTGAGTACCTCGGTATTGAGCCTCCTAAGGGTGTTCTTTTGATTGGTCCTCCTGGTACTGGTAAGACTTTGTTGGCTAAGGC
>DAXY01000012.1:0-539 GCA_002506645.1 Vulcanisaeta distributa
GGCCCATTGGGTGATCCATGCCTCGGCACTGTCGAGGCCGTGCAGTGGGCAGTAATGACCTGGTTCGCGGCGTATAACAATACCAGCGTTAACGAGTTTGAGGCTGGGCCACTAAACCCAACGACGATGATGAATTACGTACAGGCACTACTCAGTAATGAGGCATTTAACACAATAACCTTCCCAAGCAATACGACCGCTATTTCCGTAGATTATGTTGATGCCCAGGTAAGCGCCACGCCGTTACTCGCCTTAGCAAGTGATGCGGGTTTAATGCTCGAGGCCATGGGCGTAAAGCTACCCACACCCCTCAATACGGTGCTTAACTACTTAATAGTGGGCATCTCCTTCAATACCCAGACGATTAATTACATATTATCATTATCATCAGTAAGCATAACCTCCGAGCCGGTGGCCGGCGCATGCAATAATGGTCCTGTTGTTTATGAATTTAGTTACCAAGTCTACATGAGCAACTTAAGTAGTTATTACCCTGCGCTGACACTTTATGCCGACTTCAACGTGGGGCCTTGTTCATA
>DAXY01000012.1:562-786 GCA_002506645.1 Vulcanisaeta distributa
GCTGAACTTGCCTAGGCATTCCTTGTTTATTGTTATTTTTCTCACTATCCATGCCCTTTCGCTGGTTTTTATTGGTTGTAGCATCTCGTTCATTATCGTCAGTGGGTCGTAGTCCCTACTCAGTACTATGCACCTAGCCCTCTTGAGGCACTCCCTCGCTGCCTTTATCTCGGCCGGTTCATCCTCAGCAAGTAGGTAATCAAGGCCCAACTCCCTAAGCCACT
>DAXY01000012.1:805-3895 GCA_002506645.1 Vulcanisaeta distributa
ACGAAGGTGATGCTCGGCCTTAGGTAGCCGTAGTCAATGGCCAGCCTAAAATTGGCTAGGAAGGCCCTCGGGTCCCTAAGGCCGTAGGTAATACTCGCCAAATCAACCATGAGGTAGTCATAAAAACCATTAACCAATTCAGGAAGCAGGCCACGCCCAACCTCAACAACACACCCAGAATAAACCCTCCTAAGCCTCGGGTCCATTTGGCCGCCTTATCATTTTTATCCTATAAATACTTAATAATTACTATAGTGTATTTATTCCTTCAGTATTTCGTCCATGTATGGCTTCAGGGCCTCGATGACTGCGTAAAAGGCTTCTGGGTTGAGTATGGCGTTTATGTTCACTGCCTTGTCAACGGGCCACCCCATTAGGACCTTCTTTATTGGTACCTCGAGCTTCTTGTAGTTCCTCGTCATTGGTATGTCGGGTACCTGAATTATGTAGTCGGCTATGTAGTACGGGCCCAGTTGGCTCCTCAATGCGTCGTTTATCTTCCTCCTCAACTCATCGGTTAATTGTAGGCCGGGTTTTAGGGCCACGAGTAGTATTAGTTTGTTCTTTACCTCAACGGCTAGGCTACCCACAACCTCGGGCAGGGACTCAACGACCTTGTAAATATCGAGGGTGCCAATCCTAATGCCCTTCCTCTTTATCGTTGAGTCCGAGCGGCCGCTTATTATCACGGTGCCCCTATCCGTTATTAATGCCCAATCACCGTGCCTCCAGATACCCGGGAACACGTTGAAGTAGGACTCCCTGTACCAGCTGTAGTCTGGGTCGTTCCAGAAGTATATCGGCATTGACGGCATTGGCTTCTCGAGGACTAATTCACCAACCTCATTAATCACGGGCCTACCCTCCTCATTATAAACATTCACGGCCGCGCCCAACCACCTGCACTGCATCTCACCCTCCCAAACGGGGAGTATTGGGCAGCCGCCGACGAATGCCGAGACCACGTCAGTACCGCCACTAATTGGCGCCAGCCACACGTCCTCCTTAACCTTCTCATAAACCCACTCAAAGCCCTGGGGCGATAGTGGCGCCGCCGTTGAGCCGACCTCCCTAAGCGTCCTTAGGTTGAACTGCCTACCCGGCTCTATGGTTGATTTCATCGCGGCGTGTATGTACGGTGCGCTGAGCCCAAGTATTGTGAGGCCCTCCCTCTCCGTTATTTCCCAAAATGGCTCGAAGTTCCTAGCCGTTGGGTCACCGTCGTAGAAGAGTATTGACGTGCCGAAGAGCAGCGCGTTTACCGTGAAGTTCCACATCATCCACGACGGCGTTGTGTACCAAGTGAATTTATCGCTTGGCTTATAATCCATGTGGAGCCCAACCTTATAGGCCTCGAGGAGTACGCCACCGTGGCTATGTACCACGGGCTTGGGGATGCCCGTAGTCCCAGACGTGAACAATACCCAGAGGGGTTCGTTAAATTCCATGGGCTCGTACGAGGGCTTAACACCCCTCCTACCAGTGACCTCCCTCCAGTCATGTACCGGCTTACTAAGGCTGAGCTCCACCGAATCCCTCATATTCGGTATGACTACCACCCTCTCGATGCTTGGCACAGAGTCGACTACCTGCTTAATATCGCCATACTTATCAAAGACCCTACCCCTGTATGGGTAACCATCAACGGCTATTAAGACCCTCGGCTGCAGCGCGTTGAACCTGTCTATGGCGGCCCTGGGCGCCAGTTCAGCACCAACGCCGACCCAAATAGCCCCAATACTCGCGGTGGCCAGTAGGGCGACCACGGCCTCAGGGACTTGACTCACATACGCCGCCACCCTATCACCCCTGCCGACGCCCACGTCCCTAAGCCAATTGGCCAATGCCGCAACCTCCCTATACAGTTGGTCCCAGGTCAAGCTCCTCCTAACCCCATCCTCCCTAACGTAGATAATGGCCTCCTCACCCCAGCGGGCGGCCTTAAACACGTGCTCTGCGTAGTTGAGCCTGGAACCAATGAACCAACGGGCTCCTGGCATAGTCATTGGCTCAATGACCTTGGTATATGGCGAGTGGGCAATCACGCTGAAGTACTGCCACACACTGGTCCAGAAATCCTCAAGATTGTCAATACTCCACCTCCAAAGCTTTTCATAATTACCCACATTCCTTAATGGATCATCTATTGAGACCTCAATGCTGAGGCCGCGAACCTCATTAAGCCAATTAACAAACCTAAGCAGGTTTGAACCCCTAATCACGTCCTGACTAGGTTGCCAAAGTATTTTGGCCCTCTCCGCCATAAATCATTAAACATTAACCACCCTTTTAAAATTAATTCGTTTAGGCTTCGCTTTATGTGAGTAAAGCGGTGGGTGGCCGTGGGTTGCGTAACGAGTAAAAGTTATAAACAAGGCCATTACTGGTCTTCGAATGTCGAAGAAACCCGAGACCAAGGCTGCTGGAAAGGCTGAGGAGAAGGCTGGCGCGAAGGCGGCGGGTAAGGCCGCGGAGAAGCCGGCGCAGGCGCCAGCTGCCGCGGCTGCTAAGGAGGAAGAGGAGGGTGCTGAGGCAGGTAGGAAGGGTTGGCTAACGGCTGCGGTAATACCGCAGGAGGAGTGGAAGGGATTTAGGTACAGGGGGTTCACGTTTGAGGAGATATCGAGGATGTCGATGGAGGAATTCATAAAGCTACTACCGGCTAGGCAAAGGAGGTCGTTGATGAGGGGTTTAAAGCCGGAGCATAGGAAGTTCCTGGAGAAGGTTAGGAAGGCCAAGAAGCTCATGGCCGAGGGCAAGAAGGTAACCCTAAAGACCCACGCCAGGGACATGATAATACTGCCGGAGATGGTTGGACTAACGATAGCCGTCTACAACGGCATTACCTACCTACCAGTCACCATAAGCCCATGGCACATAGGCCACTACCTAGGCGAGTTTGCAATAACTTCAAAGATTGTGCAGCACGGCGAACCAGGGCTCAAGGCAACACGTAGCACACTGCACATAGCCTCGAAGTGACGATCCCCCTAATCAGCATATTGTAAATAATTTATGCACTAAGCGCAGGCCATACCCATGAGGATTGAGGTAATGCTATTATTACGCATGTATTTTGCCCAGTCCCTG
>DAXY01000012.1:4008-11669 GCA_002506645.1 Vulcanisaeta distributa
CTTAAACGAGTATGGCGACAGTAAGTATAGACCCAAAGACATTTTACGCCAACCCGCCGCAGGGGAAGCCATTCTATGTCAGGTTCGTGGTACCGCAGGAAATAGCCGAGAAGGCCTATGAGGTTTTATCAGCCGCTAGGGAGACGGGTAAGATTAAGAAGGGCACTAATGAGGTGACGAAGGCCGTTGAGAGGGGATTGGCTAAGTTAGTCCTTATAGCCGAGGATGTCGACCCACCGGAGATAGTGGCCCACCTACCAATACTCTGTGAGGAGAAGGGCGTGCCCTACATCTACGTACCTAGTAAGGAGAGACTTGGCAAGGCCGCCGGTCTTCAAAACACTGCAGCCGCATCGGCAGTCATCATTGACCCAGGGCAAGCAGCTGCCGAACTTGAGAACCTCGTCAAGCAGGTAAATGATGTTAGGGTTAAGGCAGGCCTAAACCCAATACAGTTACCACAGCCGCAGGCAGCGCCCGCTGCCGAGAAGGCGCCGGCCAAGAGGGCCGCCAGGAAGGGTGAGTCCAAGTGAGTGAGGAGGTTAAGGCCGAGAGGTTTAGTCCGTATGAGGATGCAGTAGCCGCATTGGTGGTTCAGATACTTGGTAGGACCGGCATTGCCGGTGAGGTTAGTATTGTCAGAGTTAGAATACTCGAGGGTAGGGACAAGGGCAGGGTAATAACTAGGAACGTGAAGGGCCCCGTCAGGGTTGGGGATATCGTAATGCTTAGGGAGACCGAGAGGGAGGCCAGGAAATTAACCGTCAAATAAGCCCACCACACAATCACTCCTGGTCCCATCAAACACTGCCCAATACGGTCTTCAACNNCCACGTAAATAGTTTTTAACGCAAATGACCAGGGACCACGTGCCATCTACAGGTTTTGTGCTAACCCTCACCGTGACCATGGTAGTAATACACGCATTAATAGCGGCGATAAGCCTCAGGCACTTAATGGCCCCGCGAATCGTGGGAATGCCGATAACCGCTTACGAAAGTGCGTACTACGTAACACCCCTAACCCACGCCCTGCTAAGCCACTACCCCGTATCATTATTGGGCGTAATCACGTTATTCCTGGCAATACATGTAGTCGGCATTTACCTATACGTAAGTGGTGCCTTGAGTAGCTTATCACGCAGTTGCAATAACCTTAGGTATTACTGTTACTACGAGGTTGTGGGGCTCATGTTCATAATCGCGGTTATGCCGGTCCTCATAATTCCTCAATGACAAACTGCAGTGAAGTACCTAGTGAGTAGGTTAGGATGCCGTATTACCTGGGGGTTCGCGATCTATCCAGGTCTTGCGAACATAGCCGTAGGATTGCTGGGTTGGGTGTTTGTTTATTGTTTCAATGAGGGGTTGAGGACTAACTCATTGGGTTTTCCTTAATTCCTCAATTACGTCCTTAGTCACGTTCATAACCCTAACGCCCTTCTCAATAGCCCTCCTAACAATTTCAATCCTCTTCCTAAGGCCGACCGTCCTACCAATTACTATGGCCTCCTTCGTTGGGTCCACCCTATCCACATCCTCTGGCCTATGGACTATCACCAGCTTGAAGCCGCTTGGGTGTAGGTTCTTGACGAGCCTTGGTTTTCCATAACCAACCTTAACCCTCTTCGGGTAGCCCTTAATCTCGAGCCTAATCTTATTATCATTACCCCTGGGCCTACGCCAATGCTCACCATGGGCAATCCTAAGGTATCTCCACTCGTCCATCCTCATCCAGCGCGGCTCCCTCCTCCCCATCAGCAACCTAAGTCTCAATAAACGCCTTAACCTACTGCTCAGCGAGGCCCTTGGCCTTGGCAACACGACCTCCTTAACCTCGGGCTTAGTCTCCGGTTTAGTCTCTACCTGCTTCGCAGTGGCCTCGGCGGCTTGCTGGGGCTGTTGGGCCCCCGCCTGTGCAGTTTCCCCAACCTGCTGCCCTGCTGGCTTATTCTCCTCCGTGGACATCGCAGGTGCGCCTAGTTAATGCCTTTTTAAATTTACCATCATCAATAGACGTAGGCAATCAATATGCCGCCCACGTTCATTTGCCTAGCCTCTAGGTGCGAGAGCACGCCCTTGGACGTGCTCAGGATCAGTATGCCCACGTTCCTCGCCGGTAAGTACTTCTCCTCCCACCTCATTAATTCAGAAACCTTAACATTAAACCTCGGCTTAATGGCACCGACATCATTTATCTTACCTAGCAATTGAACCTTAAACTTACCACCCCTACCATCCTCGATGAACTCGATCTCGCCGACATAGCCATACCTCTGCATGACCCTGAGGACATTACCAACAAGCTTAGAAGACGGCCAAATAATCACCTCCCTATGGCCCCTAACCTCCGCGTTCTTAATCATCGTCAACGCGTTCGACAGGACATCAAGTAGGACCATACAACCAACGCGAAGAACCACAATATTAAAACTTTACTAAGTCATCAGCGAAGGACCACGTCATCAATGCTCAGTCGTACTCCCTAACATCACGCCAAGTTGGCACCGCAATGACTAATTTAAGCCCTTGCCCATTACTTCCATAAATGCATTTACATTGAAATAAATATAAATAAATACAGCTGTTCATAAGTGATTAGAAGCCGCAAGCACAATAAATTACACGTAGAATAAGCCAATAGTTAATGAGGGTTTTCGTTAACGGTAAGGAGGTTGGTAATGAATATACAGGGTGTGCCCTATGCGGTGATAATAGGCAGACTGGTACGTACCTAGGCATTGATGGAACACTAAGGTGTAAGACGTGTGGCAGGCCGTGGAGGGGTTTTTACCAGGACGTTGGTGGTGCCAAGCTCTACTTTTGCTGCGGAGATCATTACAGGGGGTTCATTAGGATAATTAGGAGGGTGGTGAAGGTAAGGGACTTAACGAGGATGAGGACCGTATCTATATCCGTAAATGGTGGTGAGAGGATTGTAAGGGTTGAGTATGAGGATGGCGGAGAGGCCGCAATGACCGAACCAATACTTGACCCACTCAATAAGTGAGGACTAAGGTGCGGGGCATCAGAGGATTAAGGTGGGCATGCTCAATCCCTCGCTGTTGAGTGGCACTTAGCGTGGTGGGGCCGCCGGGATTTGAACCCGGGATCACCGGCGTGCTGGACGGGGATTGCTCCCCAGGCCGGCATCCTAGCCAGGCTAGACTACGGCCCCGCATTAGCTTCATCATGGGCGATTTTAAGCTTTTCGTAGTGTGGGTGTTTTGTTGGCGTATTTCGCGGCGGCTGCCCTAGTGCTTAGCGTGAAGTCTATGCCTAATTCATTGGGTAGTAATACTTAGCCTTTAAACGTGTTCGTGGCTATGGCATAGCCAGCACAGGCCGATGGCGGTAGTGGCGCGTGAGGCTGGTTCATCAACCCTGACCTCAGCGCCAACACCCTCTCGGGCCTTACCTCGTTTACGACATTCATTACTACCCGTTTAAGGACATCCTCAGTTAGGCCGAGGAAGTTGCCGGCGGATTCCAGGTTATCGATCGCGCCAGCCACGTAGTTGGGCCAACCCAATCTCATGGAGTACTGACCTAGTGACCCTGGAAATATCGCCCAACCCGAGCGGCCGGACCCACGCGCCTTCTGTATGTTAAGCACCGCCAGAAGTGCGTGCACGCATAATTGATTACGCCATCATAGACACGCCCACGCATTGGGGACCTTGCCAGGGCTATCCTACCAAGCGGTGAATTCCTGGTATTACGCGTCGCCAGATACGCCAGGCGCGCATTAGGCATGTGCCAACCCCATGCATAGGCTTAGCGTGAGTAGGCGTTCCTGTTCTCACGTATTCTCTCCCGTAGTAATTCACCAAGTCCATCAATGCCACCCCTCCTAAGCCCAACCCTATGATTAAACTCCTTAATACGTTAATGATACGTGCAAAACCTGTACATCAGCGAGGAGTTAGGCTCGTCATTGCCTCACGTAACGGGACGCATCATCACTTACCACCTTCACGAGGCAAAATCTTTTAAAGGCAACGCAGGCGTTGGGTCCTCGTGGTTAAGCTGCTGAGTTTCTACCAGGGTAGGGACAATAAGAAGGCCAGTGGCGGCTACAGGGCTAGGCCGTATAAGGTTAAGAGGAAGGCGCTCGGTGGTGGCCCACCGACAAACACGACCTTGTCGAGTAAGGACATTAGGAGGGTTATTAGGGTCTTTGGCGGTAATGTCAAGGTTAAGGCCGTAGGCGTTCAGTACGCAAACCTATACATCCCCAAGGAGGGTAAGGCGGTTAAGGTGAGGATACTCAGGGTCCTTGAGACTCCGGCGAATAGGGAATTGGCCAAGAGGGACGTCATTGTTAAGGGCGCCATAATAGAGACCGAGAGGGGTAGGGCGGTGGTCACTTCAAGGCCTGGCCAGGACGGTATCGTCAACGCGGTGCTCCTCGAGAAGTGATTGGGTAAAGCATTATTAGCCAGCGCCATCCCAAGTATTGTGGATAGGAGGGATTATTGGATAATTTGGACCGTGTACTTCGACTCAAACAAGAGTAGGGGCCTTGGTAGGAAGGTCCCCAGCGGCATTGCCGTGAAGTCCCCAACAATTGATGAGCTTGTTAAGGCCGTCAATAACCTGGGCCTTGAATTCGAGGTATACGGCGATAAGAAGCACCCAAGTAATTGGTTTGAGGGGCCGCATGGCTACGTCGCGGTTAAGAAGGACTCCGTAATTAGGAGGTTTGGCTCAATAAGTAGGAGGAAGCTGCTCATGCTTATCGCTAAGGAATTGAATAGAATTAGGCAGCAGTCATTGTCGCAGGTAAGAGGTTCGTAATTGCCCATTGCTTATTACTAACTTTGGGTCCATAATGTTCATCAACGCGTCATGCATTGAATTAAGTAAATGCGTGCTAATGGTAATTTCATCAATAACTTGATCAATTGAAATGCCGAATTGCAAAAAGCATGGTATTGGCGAGGTTTTTATTACGTTAATAAAAGCGATTTACTCATTTCCACGATCTTTACGTGCCAAGTCATAGGTGGGCTATTATGATGGCTAATAGCGCGAGTAGTATTGCGGATATTACCAATCTACGTCCGCGGTAGGGACTTATGCCTGATAGCCATAGGAAGCCGCCGATTATTCCGAAGAGTAATGCCAGGGCCGTTGATGCGTTGTAAATCACGTCCTTAAGATAGTTCGTGAATGATATTAAGTTGGCAAGTGCCGTATTGATAACACTCTCTGTGCCATTCGTTATTGAATTCATGAAGCCATTTATGGTGCTCGTTATGTTATCCGCGGTATTGCTGATTGTGCTGGTTCCCTGCGATGCGTGGGCTACTAACGGCGTTACGACCGTGATCAGTATTACGAGGAATATTTCCAAGGCCCTCCTCATTTCCTTCACCAACATCATAATTATCACCTCGATTAATTAATTACTTTCAGCCACCCCAGTGACAACTCCATTAATAAAAGCTTTATAAAATCATAATAAGTGCATTATCCTGCATGAGAATACCCAGGGCACTCACAATAGCCGGGCTTGATTCAGGAGGCGGTGCGGGGATCACGGCGGACCTAAAGACTTTCCACGCGCTCGGGGTTTACGGCATGGTCGCCCTAACTGCCGTGACAGCCCAAAACACGATGGGTGTGAGGGCTGTCCAGGAGATCGATCCATCAATTGTTGAGGCCCAGATAAACGCGGTGGCTGAGGACATAGGTGTCGACGCCGCTAAGACGGGCATGTTGAGTAGTTCGCCCATAATGGAGGCCGTGGCACGCACGGTTAGGAAGTGGGGGTTCCCGCTGGTTGTTGATCCCGTCATGTATGCCAAGAGCGGTGACCCACTCATTAGGCCTGAGGCCATGGAAACCCTCAAGCGCGTTATAATACCCATTGCCAAGGTCGTAACCCCAAACGCGCCGGAGGCGTCGCATCTCGCGGGCTTTCACGTCGAGACCCTTGATGATGCCAGGAGGGCTGCCAAGGTAATCGCTGAGGAGCTACACCCAGAAATAGTGATAGTCAAGGGCGGGCACTTAACGGGCAATGAAAGTATTGACATTGTCTACTTCCGGGATACGGGTGAGTATAGGGAGTTGAGGGCTCCGAGGATTGACACGAAAAATACCCACGGGACCGGGTGCTCATTCTCAGCAGCAATTGCGGCCGGCCTGGCGCAGGGCTTGGACGCCTGGGAGGCTATTAAGTTAGCTAAGGAATTAATAACAATGGCCATCAAGTACTCCCTACCCCTTGGCCATGGGCATGGCCCAGTCAACCCAATGGCATGGCTTGAGACTAGGGCCTATAGGGCAGACGTTATTGATGAGTTGAACAAGGCCTTGGACATCATTGAGAAGAACGCTGACTTAATTGGGAATTACATACCCGAGGTGCAGTCAAACATAGGCTATGCATTACCCGCATTCTACGCCAGGGACCTAAACGATGTTGCGGCAGTGCCCGGCAGGATAGTTAAATACATGGGCAGGGCCAGGCCCAGTGGCCCACCAACCTTTGGCGTGAGTTCTCACGTGGCTAATTACATACTTACGGCCATGAAGTACGACCCGGAAATTAGGTCGGCGATGAATATTAAGTATGATGATGAGGTAATTAGGGCGGCCAGGGAGCTTGGTTATGTGGTTAGTGGTTATGATAGGAGGCAGGAGCCACCTGAGGTTAAGGCTAAGGAGGGCGCATCAATACCCTGGGGCACGGAGCAGGCCATAAAGAACGTTGGTAGGGTCCCCGACATCATTTACCACCTTGGTGATTGGGGTAAGGAACCCGAGATAGTGATACTTGGCAAAAGCCCAACCGAGGTCGTGAATAAGTTATTGACGATACTAAGGCGCATTAATGAGAGGCCTCGGTTTTAACGGTGACGGAGGTAGGTAATCATTAGATCAAAACAACCTGGAGGTACTTATCCCCACGCTTACTTATCCTGTACCTACTCACCTTCCCATCCCTAAGGACTACTACCTCGCCATTCACGTTCTTAGCCACCGGTCTCCAACTCGGTGAGAAGTAATACTCACTCTTCCTATACCTGGACTTGGCCAGTGGATATGCATTGCCATTGTAGAGTATTACACCGACGCTCCACTCAGGGGCTTTATCAACAAGTGATGAGTAGTCCTCACCACCGGTGGATTCCTCATCACCCTCCTCATTTCCGGATCCTTCCTCGTACTTGTCCTCGTCCTCCATTACATAAAGTCCAAATCACCTCTTTATATTTATTTGCTTGGGCCTTCCAACAGCCTCACCGTTTCGGTCTGCCGTGGGTAGGCATGTCGGGCATTGCCCATGAGTTATGGACTGTTTTCAACTAAGGCGTTGATGACGCCGGCAATAGTGCATTGCTTAGGTAATGCACTAAGGGGTAGGCATTTAAGTGGTTCATCTCTTGAACCTCTTCGGCCTCAGGTTTTTACTCCCACATCTCCTGCACTTCTCAGCACCTGGCGGGTTCCTAGCCCCGCACTCTCTGCAAATCCAATAGTTGAACCTATGCTCAATGGCTATCCTAAGCTTCTCGGGGTCGCTAATGGGCATACGTGCTATGGAGATTAAGGCCCCTTTTTATGCTTTTACCTCGGTAACGGGCGCACTCACTCAATGGGTGTTATTGACTTAATTTTTACCTCGTCCAGGGGCTTAATCCCGTACTT
>DAXY01000012.1:11717-12594 GCA_002506645.1 Vulcanisaeta distributa
AGCGTTATTTCCTGCCCAAGGTACTCAATGGTTATGTTGGCATAGGTAACATTCTCAATATTCAACGCCTTAACCAAACTGGCTGGTATGAGGACTTGGTAGTTTATGTAAATCTTCGTTACATACGGTAGTTTAGTAATCACGATGTTTCTCCTAACCCTCCTCACCCTGGGAATCCCCGATGCCATGTCAAGAAATAGTTATAAATTTTCATTTATTAAGGTTTCTAGCTGGGGTTGGAAAAATTAGGATGTGAACATGCCATAGTGAACTCTTTTAAAGTGCATTAGAATTGCCACTGGATAATGGGTGTTGCAATTGACGTATTGGTAATGACCACGCAACTAATTGCAATAGTGGACCCAGTCGGGGCGCTGCCTATAATGGTTAGCATGCCCGGGATAAACAAGCCCGAGGTATTTAAGAGGGCTCTCAGGATAATCGCCGTTGCCGTACCATCACTGCTCATAGTATTCGCCGTGGCCGGGCCATACATACTGAGGGCCTTTAACATAGGCATTGCCGACTTCAGGATAGCCGGTGGCATAGTGCTCCTTGTAATAGGCATTGACACTCTCAGGGAGGGTGCGCCAAGGACAATGGGTGTAAGCCCTGAGGAATTCATATTCACGCCAATAGTCACGCCAATGCTCGTAGGTCCAGGCGCAATAACCTCGGTGATGCTATTCACCACGTACTACGGAGTGCCGGAGGTCATAATAAGCATATTAATCGTGTCCCTAATAACCTACCTAATCATTAGGTTCAGCTTCACAATAATAAGGCTAATAGGCAGCAACATGCTTAAGTTCATTGGGAGGTTCATGAGCCTAGTAATAATGGCATGGGCCGTATCACTAATAATACAGGGGATAAG
>DAXY01000091.1:0-3195 GCA_002506645.1 Vulcanisaeta distributa
TACTGGCGTTCATGCTTGGTCCATACACCAAGAGCGCCCAAGTCCCATTCAATGACTGGTTACTCACGGCAATGACGGGCCCAACATCGGTCTCGGCATTGCTTCACTCAGCGACCATGGTTGCTGCCGGCGTTTACGTATTCATGAGGTTAACGGAATCATTATACGCAGCACACGTGATTGATAGCCTCGGCGTTGAGACCGTGTACCTAATCACGGTGTATATAGGGCTCCTAACGGCCTTGTTGGGCGCGTTATTCGCCACAATGATTGATGAGAGGAAGGTGATATTGGCCGGGTCGACCATGTCCTCCCTGGGCTTCATGATGGGCGTTACGGCACTAACGCCATTCATACCCCAGGCAATTCACATTGGCGAGTATGTAATGCCGCTGGCAGTCCTTGTCGCCTTCTCATACTTAATAGTCCACGCACTGTCAAAGGCCACCCTATTCCTAGTGAGTGGGCACTTAATACACGTGACCCACACCAGGTTCAACATGGGTAACCTAGAGCTTGGCAAAAGGATGAAACTGGCCTTCTACGCCACGTTAGCCGCAGCCATCTCACTAGGTGGCGTGCCACCACTTGCCGGTTACTGGATCCACGCGGCAATGGATGAAGTTGCTACGGAGGCAATATCTGTTGTTGGTTACGGCGCATACGTATTAATGCTACTGGCGAGTCTGGCCTACGTGGCATTCCTGGCCAGGTTCACGTCGCTTAACTTCATCAAGGGCGAGGCCCCCCATACTCATGAGGAGCATGGTAAATACCCACTAATGGTTGCGGCGTACACCATAACGGGCACCGCGGCATTGGCTGCCCTGGCAATACCCTTCGTATTAGTCCCACACGTATTTATTGAGGCCGGTATAGACCCGGTGGTTATTGCAATAGGCGTGGTTCTATGGTTAATATTCGTAATTGCATTATTGAAGCCTAGGGTCGGTAATCTCGGGTTGATAACCAAGATATTCGAGAGAAGGTACTACATACAGACTTTCATGGACGTATTACTGGATGGCCTTGGTAAAGGATTAACATTAGCCGCATTTTACATATATAGGGGCATTGATATACTATTCAATTTCATAACGCCTGATGCAGTCATGTCGCTATCGAGGTATATAAGGTCGATACAAAGGGGTTATCTAAGGACGTACCTAGAGATTCTACTTCTTACATCGACAATAGTTATATTAGTGATTTTAATAATAGTAGTGGTGATCTTCCTATAAATAAAGCCCTCAGTTTATTGTAACATTTAAAATGGGCAGGACATAATGGCCGTAAATTCCACGCATTAATTCCGCCCCTTACGGCATTAAACAACGACCAATACGTATTCTTAAGANNGTCTCACCTCTTCATAAATTGTCTCACGTACTCATTCTTGACATGCTGTATTAAACCAGGTAGGTTAATACCCATTGGGCAAACCTCCTTACAATTGCCGGAGTGAGTGCACAGCATTGCTGCGGGGCCTGCCTCCATGATTCCCCTAGTCACGGCAGTCCAGGGAATGCCCATTGGTCCCGTATACGGCGGCTTACCGAACCTCGGCCCAATGGCCCAGTATGTTGGGCAGTGCATGCTACATCTACCGCATCTTATGCATAGCAGTATTTCCCATAGTACTGGGTCCTTCGCGGCTTTTCTTCTGCCATTATCCACGAGGACCATGTGGAACTCCCTAGGTCCCTGGGCAGGTGATACCCTATACATCTCGACATCTGCCGTGCTGCTAGGCCCCGCGGTTAGGTTCACGTAGGTTGGTGGGTAAAGCCCAGCATACGCCGACTGCACAAGCGTCTCGATCATTGCGTGGTAAAGCGTTGGTACAATCTTCTCAACCCCATCATAGACTATGTGGACTGGGGGCAACACACTCGTCATCCTTATGTTACCCTCATTCTCAACGAGTAGCACCGCACCCGTGTCCGCGGCTATCGCATTCGCGCCAGTAATCCCCACGCTGGCCTTGAGGAACTTATCCCTAAGGAATTCCCTAGCCCTTTGGGCTATGGCCACTGGGTCAGGTGGCACATCGATTTTAAGCCTCTCCCTCATTACCTCGGCTATCCTCTCCCTGGTCATGTGCAGGGCCGGCGCTAGTATGTGGCTTGACTCCTCATTGGCTATCTGTATGAGGAACTCGCCTAGGTCCGTCTCCCAAACCTCATTACCCAACCCCTCAAGGTATGGCCTGAGGCCGGTCTCCGCTGCCACGTTATTCTTACTCATGACTATTACCTTACCACTACCAACTATCTTACCAACAATGTCCCTAGCCTCCCCTGGGGTCTCGGCCAAGTAGAACCTACCGCCAATCCTCTCGACGGATTTCCTAGTTAGGTCTATGTAGTAGTCGAGGTTCTTAATAACCTCCTCCTTGGCCTTCCTAAGCTCCTTAGCGAGGTCTAGAAGGTATGGGTGTCTCCTTAATATCTCGAATACGGCAGGTATGTTTGACGCCTTAGCCCTGTTTATGGCCGCGTCCCAATTAGGCGGCGCCGAAACCTCCATATGGGCAGGTATGTGCCTCAATGTATATAAATTTAAATTCTAACCTTGGCGCATTTACCTACCGTACTTACTATGCCATAACTCCATAACTTCGTCCTCAACGAATTCATTAACCACGTTCACAATACCCTCATTGCTGATCAACTCAACGGCGGGTTCGCCCTCGACAACCTCGCCAATGACTGAGTAGTTAATACCTAACCTACCCAACCTACTGGCTGCCGTCTGTACTTGATTCCTCGGTATGGAGGCTATGAGCATCCCTGAGCTCAGGGACTTAAGCGGGTCTATGCCCAATGCGTTGAATACCCACCTCGTCTCTGGTAGGATGGGGATTCTATCAACGTGAATCCTTAACCTAACACCACTCGCCTCGGCAATCTCGAGAAGTCCCTGGAGTAGGCCTCCCTCCGTTGGGTCGTGCATTGAATTAGCTACGTCGGCGAGCTCAAGGGCCTCCCTAACAACGCTTACCTCCCTGAGGAAGTTCCTCGACTTATTAATAACTTCCTTGGGGACGCCCTTGCTTAATAATTCATTCCTAAAGTCGTTGGCCAGTATGGCCGTGCCCTCGAGGGCTGCGTACTTGGTCACGATGATTAAGTCCCCCGGCTTCGCCCCTGAGGTTGTTACGTAGTGATCCCCAATGCCTATGGCCGTCGTTGA
>DAXY01000091.1:3255-13331 GCA_002506645.1 Vulcanisaeta distributa
CCCATGATGGCCTCAACGCCTTCCTCACCAACCCCCCGCGGAAGCAGTAGGGTGAGTAGGAACCACCTCGGCCTAACGCCCCTAACGGCTATGTCATTGGCCACTATGTTTATTGCGAACCAGCCAATGCCATCAACGGCGCCGGTTATTGGGTCCGTATGCATCACTAGGTACTTATCGCCAATCCTCACGATGGCCGCGTCCTCGCCAACCCTAGGCCCAATAACCACGTCTGGATCCGCAACCCCCAGGTTCGTGAAGATGACCCTCCTTAACACATCGTTGCTCAGCTTTACCATTGCCCAATTAATGCGTCGGGAGGTGCATTTAAGGGTTGAGGTGGTGATCAAGGTAAGATTAATATAGACGGTAAACGTGTACTGTGCTGTGACGACCCCACGGGATATTTACGAGAGGGCTCTCGAGGCGTTGAAGGTCATTAAGGATGCCCAGGCAAAGGGCCTAGTGCATAGGACCCCGTTGATTAAGTCCGAAACAATAAGCAACCTGGCTGGCGCAAACGTGTGGCTTAAGCTCGAGTCCCTTCAAAAGACAGGCTCCTTCAAGGTCAGGGGTGCCTACTTCGCGATTAATAAAGCGGTTAATAGGCTCGGTATTAAGCATGTGGTGACCGCATCCGCGGGAAACCACGCACAGGGCGTGGCGTATTCGGCGAGCCTAGTGGGCATTAAGTCCACGGTAGTCATGCCCCAATTCACGCCCTGGATTAAGATAACCAGGACCAGGAGGTATGGCGCCGAGGTAATACTCCATGGCGAGTCATATAGCGAGGCCGAGGATTACGCCATGAAGTTGGCTAAGGAGTTGAATGCGTACTACGTACATGCGTATAACGACCCAGATGTAATAGCCGGCCAGGGAACCATAGGCTTCGAAATTCTTGAGGACTTGAGTAATGTGGATTACGTAATTGTGCCGGTGGGTGGTGGTGGGTTAATATCCGGCATAGCCTCGGTGATTAAGGCGGTAAATCCAGGGGCTAAGGTCATTGGCGTACAGAGTGAGGGTGCGCCGGGGGCTTACCTAAGCCTTAAGAGCGGTAAGATAGTGACCATTGAGAGGGTCGACACAATAGCTGATGGCATAGCGGTTAAGAGGATTGGGGACCTCACCTTCAAATTAATGAGTGAGTTGCTGGATGATATCGTGTTGGTTAATGACCTTGAGATTGCCAAGGCAATACTCACGATTGCGGAGAGCGTGAAGACCATAGCCGAGGGCGCCGGCGCAGCCAGCGTGGCGGCTTTAATAAGTAATAAGGTTAGGGTTAGCGGTAACGTGGTCGCCGTAGTGAGTGGCGGCAATATCGACATGAACCTACTCTTCAGGGTAATCAGTAAGGCGCTGGCGCTAGAGGGTAGGATAGTCAAGGTAAGGGGTCTATTACCAGATAGGCCTGGCATGCTTGGTAAGGTGACATCGGCAATGGGCGAGTTGGGCATCAACATATTAGACGTCCTACACGAGAGGTACGACCCAACAATAACGCCGGGCTATGCGGAGGTCTCATTCGTCGTGGAGTTACCGCCTGAGAAGGACGCTGCGGATAGGGTCATTAATAGGCTTAGGGAGCTCGGGTTTAACTTCGTCGTTGAGAGACCTTAATGCTTTTAAAGTTCGTAATCCCACCCATTAATAATGGCAAGGGCGGTAGTGTTCACGGAAAAGGCCCCTAAACCAATAGGTCCGTACTCACAAGCCGTGAGGGTCGGCAATTTCCTATTTGTTAGTGGTCAAATACCCATTGACCCATCCACTGGGCAGTTGGTCAAGGGCGGTGTTAAGGAGCAGACTGAGAGGGTTCTCGAGAATGTTAAGGCAATACTCGAGGCTGCGGGCTACTCGTTGAGTAATGTGGCCTGGGTCTTCGTGGCGCTTAAGGACCTTAGTAAGTTCTCGGAGTTCAATGAGGTTTACTCTAGGTATTTCAGTGAGAACCCGCCGGCGCGAATCACGGTTGAGGTGAGTAATTTACCGGGCGGTGCCTTGGTTGAGATATCCGTTATTGCCGTTAAGGATTGAATGCGCACTAAGCCGAACTTTACCCATGCGCTACCCTTATTAACGGCTTTGCGAGCTGAAGAGTAACGCCTTGGGGGGTAATTCAACGATTAGGTTTGGTAGGGATTACGTGGCAGTTTCCGAGATAGCCCAGCAACTATATTGTGAGTATAAGCTTCACCTATCAATTACCGAGGGTAGAGTTGAGACCCCAGCCATGGAGTTGGGCATAGTGATTCATGATGAGGTGTTCAGGGGCAGGAGGGTTAGCGAGGATGAGTTCATGGACACAGTTAGGAATAGCGAGTTCGTGATTGCCACATTGCCCCTGGCAATTGATGTGGGCGGCATTAGGATTGTTGGCGTGCCTGATGCCGTGGTTTTCATGAGGGGCTCTGCCAAGGCAGTTATTGAGTTGAAGACGAGTAATAAGTGGCTGGACAGAATCTTCGATAGTGAGTACGTACAGGCCCAGCTATATGCATACATGCTCAACAGGCTTGGCTTAGGTGTTGACCCGCTCATTATGGTTATAAAGGTTAGGCGGGATGTGGGGATTACGGAGAGACTGCGCAGGTCCATGTTTTCAGCGGCGATTAAGTACCTAACAAATGCCGTGGAGTTACCGGCGAGGGTTAGGCTTAGGGACTTCACCATGTACATTGATGGGTTTGACAGGTCCATAGAGGCTCACCTGAGGTGGGCATTGGATTACTGGCTAATGCGTAGGGAGCCCAGGGCAGCGCCATCGATTGGTAAGTGTGCCGCGTGTGAGTTTAATAATAAGTGCCCATTCAGGGCCTACATAGGCGTGAGGTACTGAGTTCTCACTCCTCAACCACTTCATTATACTTCTGAGCCCTCTTCAAGCCCATGCGCCTGAGCATTGATAGTACCTGCTCTATGTACCTATTCACCTCAACCTCATTCAATCCCCTATCCTTAATTATCACCTCCATTACCTTGGCGTAGTTCCTATACTCCTCATTTAACTTCCTCCAGGGTATGCCCCTCAACGACTGCATGAGACCCTCATTAATTGGTAATAACCTCTTAATCATTAGGAACGATATTATTGGGTATCCAACGTAACCCCTATGTACCGTACCATTATCCGTACTATCAACCTCCCTCCTGGAGACATCAATGTAGACCCTATACGTCCTGGTGCCGTCCGAGGACTTGACCACGGCCTCCCTATCGTTAATAACCTCGACCCTACCATCGGCAATGGCCCCAAGGGCCTCGAGGACCTTAATCCTGGGCGGCATCCTCAGATAGGTCGTACCCACGTAATTACTGCGCGTTCTGAATTTTTAAGTCATTTTAATAGCCTAATTAAAGTTAAATGGAGGGGTGATATTGAGCCTCAGCATGGGCTTTAAGGAGACGAAGACGGTAGATCAGGTGCTTAATGAAGCCATTAGGTACATTAGGCACATGCCTAGGGTGATCGAGGTGACGATAAGCGAGGCCCTCAATAAGTACCTCGCCGAGGATGTAACGGCTAGGTTCGATGTGCCCGGTTTCAATAGGTCCGCCGTGGATGGATATGCGGTGAGGAGCATAGATACCTTCGGTGCCTCGCCCACAAACCCAATAATGCTTAGGGTCATCGGGTTCATGGCTGTTGGTGATGACCCAGGTAAGTACTCGCTCAATCCCGGTGAGGCCGTTGAGATTAGCACGGGCGCCCCATTACCAGGTAATGCAGATGCCGTAGTAATGTACGAGGATACGCGCAGATCCGGTGACTATGTCGAGGTTCTGAGGCCGGTGCCGCCAATGGGTAATGTGTCCAGGAGGGGCGAGGATGTTAAGGCAGGCGAGGTCATATATAGGAGGGGTATGAAGGTACTTCCCTGGGACCTTGGTGTGCTGGCTTCAATGGGTATTTACAGGGTCAGGGTATTCTCGCCCAGGGTCGCGATTATTAGTACCGGGAATGAACTTGTGGAGGTCACAGACGTAGGTGATGAGGGGCCCCCGCCGGGTAGGGTGATTAATAGTTCGAGGTTCGTGATTGAGGGGTTGCTTAAGTCCCTTGGTTGTGAACCGGATTACCTGGGCATTGTTGGTGATGATGAGGATGAAATATCGAAGATCGTTGGTGATGCCCTTAGGGATCACGACGCCGTCATTACGACGGGAGGGGTTTCAGTGGGTAGGGTTGACTATACCATAAGGGCTGTCTCTAGGTTAAACCCTGAGTACATAAACCATGGCCTGTCAATCAGGCCTGGTAGGCCGAATAGCATAGCCGTGGTTAACGGCAAGCCCGTGTTTATGTTAAGCGGGTTTCCAGTGGCTGCAGCCACTGGGTTTGACGTTCTAGTTAGGCCGGTAATACTCCACATGATGGGCGCTGTTGATGACCCAAGACCCGTCGTTAGGGGCGTCTTGACCAGGAGGGTTTCAACACCCGTTAATACCAGGTCCTTCGTTAGGGTTAGGGCCTACCTGGGTGGGGATGGCAAGGTCTATGTTGAGCCACTGGCCCTGACAGGCAGTGGGATACTTAGTACGTTGGTTAGGGGTAATGGGATCCTCGTGGTTCCTGAGAATAGGGAGGGCTTTGACGAGGGTGATGAGGTTGAGGTCGTATTGATCAGGTCATTATTCACGGAGAGTTCATGAAAAGATAGCTTTTTAACTCACTAACAAGCCTCCCCTCTGAAGGCGATGTCTTCTTCAATTCCTGAATACTTGAGACAATCAGTCAAAATAAAGGAGGTTGTTAATGGGGTTGAGGTTAACTCATTTAAGGTCCCGCCACATAAATTCTTCGTCAATGAGGAGCTCACGTACCTAGCACTGCCCTTAAACCGTGATGAGAAGGAGCTCATAAGCAAGGTAAACGAGTTGAAGCTCGGCAGGAAAACGATTGAGAAGCTCTACGCAATAAGGCTTGATGCAGAGCCCTGGCAATACAGCGAGTTGGAGTTGCCTGACCTACTTAATAATGATATTAATGGTACGCTGATCGAGGGCAAGGGCAATGTGTTCTACTCGGTCTATGTTCACGTAAATGGTATTAAGAACTTCCTAAAAATCGTGGCATTTAATTACGCGAGCCACAAGGAGGTGGATATCATTAGGCTAGCGGGTTACAGGGGCGTAGTTAGGTACTTAATACATTTTTAAAGCAATTCATCCCTGAACATCCTCAACCTGGGGGTTTAAGTCAATACTAAATGCCATGCCAAACCTCCTCTTCGTCTGTAGCTTAAGCTTATTCACAGCCGCCATGGCGTACTCGAGGAATTGATCCTCACCGAAGTTGGCGTATTCGTGGGCCAGCCAAAGCAACTTATTATAATGTATGGGGTCCCTATACATGCTCATTAATAGGTTCAGGTGGTCATTAACGTCAAACTTGTCATAAAATAGTTTCCAGGGAACGCCCTGGTTAAACATTGGCCAATCATAGTAGGGTATTTCGATCATGATTGGGGTATCGCCTTCGTTGAATTTCACGTACATCATCACTATCCTCGGGAAGTTCGCTAAGACCCTCCTGACCTTACCCAATTCCTCATCAACATCTAAATTCCCATAATCATCAACGGTCCTCAACCCCTCACTATCCTCAATCCTATCCCTAATGAATTTCAGGAGATTGTCTATCTGCGTCAGTGACTTATGATTTAGGTACGCATCCATGGCGCCAATCAGCAACTTCCTAGTTACCCCAGCCCTAACTCCCTGAACCTGGGCAAGCTCCTCAAGGAGCGTGACATCAGATATTGATTGGCTAAGGACCATCCTAATGCCGACCCTAATCAAGTCCCTATGTTCTCCATTGTAGTTCTTGGCCAGGGATATTAACTTATTCCTATAATTCCTAATCCAGGCAATACTATACCAATCAATGCCCCTATTAAGTATGTCGAGCAGCTCCTTACTAATGTTTACGAAAGGCGCATCACTAAGTATTATCTCCTTAAGGGCCTTAAACAATAGGTAATCCTTGAAGATCTTTAACTTGGAATCCTTAGCCATGAAAATGACGTTTACGCCCAGCTCCCTAGCCCTATCCAGCATGTTAAATAGGCTCTCCAGGGCTCCAATGACCTCGGGTATGTAGTAAAGGTCCAGAAACCCCTTCGTTAGTATTAACTCATGAATTAATGCAGTGACCTTGGCGTATAAGCTACCATCAAGTAGTAAGAAGTCATACTTACCGCCCTCGATAGCCCTCAACGCGACCTCACTCTCCATGTACGATAGCAATACCCACTTAATAACCGGCGTGAATACGGGCACCCACTTAACAATGACGTCCCTAGTTGGTTGCTTACCAACATTATTAACCGCGATAGCCCTGGCAATAATAATGGCACTCCCATCCCTAAGCTCAAGCTCCCTAACACCACCATCAACCGCGGCCACCCTGGCGTTAATAAGGGCGTTGGGCGTGGGAAGGCGTCTCCAGAGGTCCTTGGCATCGCCCACATTAACGACCCTACTTACAACATTGCGCATTGCGCCTGCTCTCCTCACCTCATGATCGCTGCCCAGCTCCATTAATCGCTTGTAGTAAATGTCATAGAATATGTCGGCCACTGGATAAGCCAGGCCTGTCGACGCAATAATAGTTTTCGCTTACCCACATACTGCTGGGTTTGGCGTTAGTTTTGATATTGTGTGGGTAAATATTTATTAATTAAGGCGCGTGTTGGTGCCCGGTAATTAATTATGGATTTAAGGTATGTGGTAATTGCCGTGGCCGTAATAATCGCGGTGGTGATGGGCGTGGTCTTCTCACTACACCTATATTACAAACCAAGTGGGCCAAGTTTTGAGGAGTTGCTCATGCGCTCGGGTAATAACACGTACACGGCCAGCTATGATTATTACATATACTCAAACATGGCTGGGCAGGTAAGTACTGAGGATTACCTCTTCACGTATAGCCAGAGGGGCTTCGCGGATAGGTACGTAGTCGTTACTACAGCAACCCCACCACAGATGAGCCTATACATCGTGACCACCCAATTGAGTAATGGCACGATAATGCAGTGCATAGTCGAACCACTATACGCGGGTTGCTTTCCCGTGAATCAAACATTCAACCTAATATACCTGGCATTACCCATAGTTAATGAGTCGTCATTCACGTTCATAGGCATTCAGAGAATGCTTGGCTATAACGCGTATTGCTACGTATCAAGGAACGCCACATTGCTTGGCAACATAATGCCGAGCGCTGCCCAGGCGGGTCTCGGCTCAATACCCGTTAACGTAACGAGTGAGGTATGCATGAGCAGTGATGGGATACCACTATTGATAAGGCTTAGCGCATCGGCTACGTTAAGGATCAGTGGTTACTCAGCGTCATTAAATATAACGCAGTTGCTACGGGCAATCAATGTTCAGAGTGGTATTTACTTAAGCAGCAACGCCACCGAATTGCTCAGGGCGTTGGGTGTTAATGGGACAGGATGAAAAACTCGCTGTAAATCGATATTAAATTTAAAGGGGATTCCTAAATTGCGGTATCGTGAGCACGTCCAACGTGGAGATATTCATACACCCAACATGCAGCACCTGCCACACGCTAATTAGGTTATTGAGGCAGTGGGGCTATCTAGATAGGGTTAGGGTAATCGATACCTCCAGGGATCCGTATACGGCCATGGAGAGGGGCGTTAGGTCCGTACCCAGCATCTTCATTAATGGTGAATTAGTATTTGCGGGAATTGTCGACTTCAGGAGGCTCAAGGCCATACTAGATGGTGAGTACTCGAACAATAAGTTTGAAGGCGACATCAAGGAGCTTGAGGAGAGGTTCTTCAGGGGAGTACTTGATAGCGTGGCAACGGCGCTCTGGCTATACGTTAATGAGGATTGCGAGGCCTTCCTCAGGGATAGGGAGTTCACGATGGCTATCATGAACATAAGCATTTACAATAACCGTGAGGAGGCCTATGATGAATTACGTAAGTACCTAAGTAATGATGATACGTGTAGGGAGTCCATAAGGAGTAGGGAGGAGAAGTTCTTGGCCGTAATAACCAAGAACTTCGCCAGGGAGATCTATTGGCTATATAATAAGTTCCTAAGTTGGGGCGAGGTCTCAAGGCTATATAGTAAGGAGGTCATTGCCCACTGGATGATCATACGCAGCGCCCTGGGCAGGGTTGGTCTTAGGGTTTACCCAATCAATAACAGGAGGTTTAGTGAGAAGGTTGAGAAGGTCTATGAGTACATGAGTAAGACGTTCGAGGACTACCTGAGGCAAGTAATTGAGGAGCAAACGAACATATTTAGCGATTCAGAGTACGTAGAGGTAATCGATAATGCCGTGAAAAGCATTAAGAATGCCTAATAAATGCGCCGCATGGGCATGGACAGGGTAGTAATACTTGATGGCTATACAGATGAGCCAGCCGGGCTTGGCGTACCACCATACCTAGACGTGTACCCGCGCTATGTGGCCGGCGCGGTGTGGAGCGTGGATAGGTCCATCGACGTTAGGTACTTCACGATCGACCAGGTTAGGGCTGATTGGGCGAACTTCGTTAAGGTCGCTAATGAGGCCAAGCTTCTCGTGGTCATAGCGGGCATTGTGACGCCAGGTAAGTACCTCGGCGGTGAGCCGATAAGGCTTGAGGAAATTGAGAGAATCGCCAACGTGATTACCCAACCAATCAAGGTCCTTGGGGGGCCGGTGGCCAGGTTTGGCTATGGCTTTGCCGGCGGCACCGTGGCCGTGCCCAGGAGTAGGTTCCGAAGGTACTACGACCTAGTGGTTACCGGCGATGTGGACTTGGTAATACATGAATTGTTGAGAAATAATTATCAATTATCGAGGGTCTCGCCTGCCCTGGCCCACGTCGACTATTCGCTGGTCAACCGATTCGCGGTGTTGGGCGCGGGCATAGTCACCCAGCATCCCAATTACGGCAGGAACCTAATAATAGAGCTCGAGACATACAAGTCCTGCCCAAGGTACATAACTGGCGGTTGCTCCTTCTGCGCCACCGTTAGGTATGGCCCAGTCAGGTATAGGGATGCGAAGGCCATTGTTGAGGAGGTGAGGGCCCTATACAGCCTAGGCGTTAGGCACTTCAGACTAGGTCGCCAGGCAGACTTCTTCACGTACATGGCCCACGACACGGGCAGGCTTGAGTACCCAAGGCCGAATCCAGGGGCAATTGAGGAACTGCTCGCAGGTATAAGGAACGTGGCGCCTGAACTGGAGACGCTGCACATCGACAATGTTAATCCTGGCACGATATATCACTGGCCCAGGGAGAGTATCGAGGTCGCGAAGGTTCTGATGAAGTACCATACGCCAGGTGATGTGGCGGCCATGGGCGTTGAAACCGCGGACCCGAGGGTCGTTAAGTTGAATAACCTCAAGGTGATGCCTGACGAGGCATACCTCGCCATTAAGACCATTAGCGAGCTGGGCAGGGCTAGGGGGTGGAATGGAATGCCCGAGCTGCTGCCTGGCATTAATTTCGTAATTGGNNGAGACGAGGGAGACCTTTAGGTTAAACATTGAATTCCTCAAGAGGCTGCTCAATGATGATGTTTGGGTCAGGAGGGTAAACATTAGGCAGGTCCTCGTACTACAGCCAACGCCGCTGTGGGGCAGGGCAGATGAAATTAGGCAATTACTAAGGGACCATAGGAAGTACTTCCTAGCCTTCAAGTACTGGGTAAGGAGGTACTTCGACCATGAGATGCTGAGGAAGATNNGTGCCGAGAGGTACAGTACTGAGGAGGGTGTTCACGGAGGTTCATTACGGCGACGGCACATACGCAAGGCAGGTGGGTTCATACCCACTACTCATTTACATACCGGCAAGGTTAGAACTTGGTAGATGGATCGACGTGGTTGTTTCGGGGCATGGGTTTAGGTCGGTCATTGGCGTGCCCTATCCGGTCAACGTTAATGAGGCGCCAAAGCGATTGCTCAGGCACGTACCGGGCATGAGTAGGGACGTGCTTAATAGGATAATTGCGTCGAGACCAATAAAGAGTTATGAGCAATTGAGAAGCATAATAGGCAGTAATCAGGAATTGAATAAATACCTAAGCAT
>DAXY01000091.1:13445-13616 GCA_002506645.1 Vulcanisaeta distributa
GCACAAAGCCGTTGAGAAAGCGTTAATAATCGCAAGACCAACGTCACCGCCAAGAACGTGCAATCTACTGAGCTAGCCGAGAGATTGGGGAATGGCGGCATCGCAATTGATGAGGTACTTAATGACCTGAGCGACTTAAACCCACATTACTTAGTCGCTTGCTATCCAGGC
>DAXY01000091.1:13633-14017 GCA_002506645.1 Vulcanisaeta distributa
CGTTGAGTCCACGCCCAATGGCTGAATGGGTGAGGAGGTTATTAATGAGCTAAGGGAGTACATTCAATGCCTAGTTGAACATGGCCATAGGGTTAACTCAGCCGTGCCCTTCAGCTCACGTGCTGGGTAATTGGCTCACCAATAGCGACACCGATTTATTAGTCATAGTCCCAAGTTCCGATAAGAACTTCCTTGAGAGGATCCGTGATTTCGCAATATGCGGGTCCGGGAATTGCCCCTGGGTCTTTCCATGCATGTTTAATGAGGTTAGGAGAACCAATGAATAGGGGACCTATTGCATCATACAATGCCGTGGCCCAATGCGTTGTATGATAATGGCACCTTTGAGAGGTTGAGGGAGATATTCAGGAGGGCCGTTAATGA
>DAXY01000029.1:0-978 GCA_002506645.1 Vulcanisaeta distributa
CGGCCACCGCCAGAACATTCATCCCCACGCCCATTCACGAACCAAGCCTCATAATCACTGCTTCTGCTGAGCCTTGGCTTGTGTCGTCTTCTTACTACTGCTCAACTCCTCATTAATCCACTCAAGCTTACCAAGCATTGGCTGCCTCAGGGTTAGGCTAACCCTGACCATGTCCCTATTGCCCGCGGTCACGTAGCTTATGCCGACTATCCTGGCCCTAACAATATCGCCCCTACCAAGCTTACGCTTACTGCGCTCGCCAACGAAGGAGCCGCTCTGCTTGTCGTAGAGTACCACGTTATCCTCCATCATTTGGGTCCTGTGGATTAGGGCGTCGATTGGGCCCACCCTGACGAAGGCGCCGAAGTCCTCGGTCCTAACCACCTCGCCCTCAATGACCTCATTAACCAGTGGTGTGTAGACCAGGGCCTTAAAGCGGACCCTGTTATACGTGGCGCCATCGCCGAGGATCACCACACCCCTCTTACTGACCTCAATGTCGAAGATGGCCACGTAGACGCCGACATCCCTCTCAACCCTACCCACGTACTGACCCCACAAAACCTCAAAGGCAACCTTCTCCAGGGGCTCCCCGAACCTACTCGGCGGTATCCTAATGTAGTCCTCGAGGGTCAATATCCTGAACATTCACGAACCGTTTTAAGAAACCCCTTAAAAAACTAATCCAGGCCGAATACCTCCCTCCATGGCCTCCCCTCCTCAACCATCCTAAGTATTAAGACCCTAACCTTCTCAATGCACGTGAGCAAGTCCCTACCGAGCATGTCCGCAATCACCGGGCCGGCGTTTGAGGCTATGAAGCTTGACGATACGGCAATGGCCATGTACCTGGCCAGGACAAACTCATTACTAAGCTCCACAACCCTCTCCAGGGCCCTCCAGGCATTGACGAGTTCATCACCACCGCAGTCGACGCCCAATGCCCAGCAGGACCTATTCAAGGCCTCAATGCATAGT
>DAXY01000029.1:1012-2939 GCA_002506645.1 Vulcanisaeta distributa
TCATCCCTGAGGTACCTAATCAGGGCCTCATCCCTCCTAATCATTGCCTAGGCCTCCACGATCGTCTCATCAACCAATATGTTCTCCTCCCTAAACCCCAACTCCACGAGCAACTTCTTAACCCTCTGCCTCTGGTCGCCCTGAACCTCGATGGAGTTCTCCCTAACGGTGCCGCCGGCGGCCAACCTGCGCTTGAGCTCCTTGGCAATACCGTCAATGTCTATGGACTTAACATCCGAACTATCGAACTCAATCACCGTGACCAAGTGCCTCTTCCTCCTCTCAACCCTAACCCTAACCAGCGCCTGCTCCTTCGCGATTTCAGTCTCCGCACCACTCTCGCCGCCAAGCACTGACGAAAGCAGTTCATCAACTATGTCTCCCTGACCCTCCCCACTCATGGACCGGGTAAGTAATTAAGTGCATGTATTTATATCTTTTGCGTTGATGGTGGGCGGTCACGCGGTTATTGAGGCATTGCCGAGGTCAATGAAGACCCTACCACCGACGCTGACGAGGCCTGAGTAGGCAAGGAGGAAGCGGGTTGATGAGCCCGGGCTAATGCCGAGGGCCCTTAGGCACTCCATGGGCGCCGAGACATCAACAACGCCGCCCCTGACCTCCCTAGTCACGGCAATCGGCCTTGGGAAGTCAAGCCCACTCGGCAGGTCCCAAAGGTCGAGCGGTGGATTGAGCGGGCGTGACCTACAGCCAATGGCCCTACGGCCAACGACGGAGACGCCGAGCACGTAATCCCCAACGAGGAAGCCGAGGACGACCTCAAACCAGGGCTTCTCAACGGGCCCGTCAATGGCCACCCCCCTCACGGTTAAGCCGCCTATTGCGTACTCACGGCCGAGGTCGATGAGCGTGAACCAGGGAACTGCCTGGATCGGCAGTAGGTACTTATCACCAACCCTCCTTGCGCCAAACCTCCTACCAAGGTCGACACTGGATGCCCTAAACAACGCCTCCAGGTCGTCCAGGGAGGTCACGGGGAACCTGGTTCCGAAGCCCCTAACTACCATGGCCATCAGACGCAGGCATTCCTCAGGGCCTCCTCGCACTTTACGTGCACGTCCCTCGGGATCCTCGGTATCACGTTTAGGAGGACCTTACGGGCAAGCTCGAGCTTCTCACCCATGACCCTCTCCACGAGCTCCGCAGTGACTGGTTGGTGGGGGACCCAAATGTCGTAATCCGTCACGAGGGCCAGTAGCGAGTAGCACATGCCGAGCTCACGCACTAGGTTTATCTCGGGCACCAGCGTCATGCCTATGATGTCGCAGCCATAGACATCCCTCCAAACCCTAGACTCAGCCTTGGTGCTGAACCTCGGGCCCTCAATACACACGTAACAACCACCTAGGTGGGTCTTATTGACCCTGGACGCCTCCTCAAAGAGGAGTTGATTAATGACGGGGTTGAAGGGATCGAGGCCGATCTGTATGTGGCAGGTCCTAGGCCCATCGAAGAATGTGTACTCCCTACCCTTAGTCGCGTCGAAGAATTGGTCAGGGATTACGAAATCGCCGGGCGCGAAGTCCTGCCTAAGGCTACCAACGGCGCTGACGCTAATCACGGCCTTAACACCGAGGGCCCACAAGGCCCAGGCATTGGCCCTGTACGGTATCCTATGCGGTGGGTACTTGTGGCCACGGCCATGCCTGGGCAGGAAGGCCACCCAATCATTACCGACCCTACCAATCACGACATTATCACTGGGCAGGCCATAGGGCGTGTGTAGCTGGACCTCGAAGAACTCGCTGAAGAAGCCTGCCTCATAAAGCCCACTACCGCCAATGACGCCGACGTATGGCAGTGAATCAATACCCAACTCGCTCGGGCTCACGGGAGCCCTCGAAACCGTCAACTTCCTAACCTCAACCACGGCGGGCGCCGGGAAAGGACCTATAAAAGCGTTACC
>DAXY01000029.1:2968-3653 GCA_002506645.1 Vulcanisaeta distributa
GCCATAGGGCCGGCGCCAACAAGCCCTAACTAACGACCTCCACCACCCTCCTAACGGCCTCCCTATGCAGTGGAGTCTGCCATGCAACGTACCTACCAATGCCGAGCTCCACATCCCTCTCAGGCGGCGGCTCACCAATCCACAGATGCCCATCCCTGGGGTATATCCTGTCAATCACCAGGTTCAACTCAACCAACCTATTAAGCAGTGGCATGCCCTCCCTACTCATCAGCACGTCGGGGTCCTCCAAAGCCCTAATGAGCAAATCCCTGTCATCACCGCCCAACGACTCAACGAAACCCATAAGCCCCCTACCCCTGATCAACTCATTAACCACCTCATCAACGCCCCAACGGGCCTCGAGCAATTGGCCGAGCAGCTTCGGATTACCGCCAGTTAACCTCCAAACCTCCTCAAAACCTGGCTTCACGCCGGGTACTTGCTCATATAACTGCTCGAATCCATCCCTCGGCATGTTCCACATAGCGTCCAAGTAAGACCACCTATGACGCCCAATCTCCCTAAGGCTAATACCCTCGCTCGTTGCCGCCACGGTAATTACGGCCTCATAATCACTCGGCGGATACTCAATAAGCCCAAGCAAACCCTTCACATAGATGGCGGCCCTATCCAGGCCAATCGCCTGGAAAACGTCGTCAGCCAATACGGCAACCCTCCTCCTACC
>DAXY01000021.1:0-2318 GCA_002506645.1 Vulcanisaeta distributa
CGCAATCAACGTAGCATCCATTATTTATAGGTTATCGTGGAATATTAATATACCTTACGCCATATATGCATGGGCCTCGTTTCGTGTTGGAATTGCTTATAAGTAGGTTTTTTATCCTATCATGATGATTGAGTTCGAGGAGTGGGGCAAGATTCACACGTTGATATTCACGGTGTTCTCAATAAGCGCGGCGATTGAGGCCTACATATACTCAATAGCCTATATAGCAGCCAACTGGGTCTCTGTGCCCAAGTACTTGGTAGCCCTATTATCTATTTGGCCGCCGCTATGGCTATTAATCGGTGGCGCATTAATGGGGCCTCTATCAGATATGATTGGTAGGAGGAGGAGCCTTTACCTATCATTAGTGATGTACTTAATTGGCTCCATCGGGTTAATGCTTGGTACAAACTACGCATTACTTCTATCCTCAATAGCCATACTAATGCTTGCGGTTGGTGGTGAGTACAACACAGTCATGATATCGGCGCATGAGTACTTCCCAAGCAGGGTCAGGGGTCGAACTGTTTACTTAGTGCTTAACTTCACGAACCTCGGAGGTGCCCTGGCCGCGGCCTTGGCCCTGGTTAACATTACCTCCATAACACTTCAAAAGCTCGCGCTTGGATTGACGATACTCATTATCGTACCAATACTCTTCCTACTTAGGTCTTTAATCCCCGAATCACCATATTGGCTTAGGTATAGGGAGACTATAAAGGATGGCTTGGGGCTTAATTCCGTGGGGAGTACCACCGTTGTTAAACTACCTCCACCAGCGGTTAGGGTGGTTATTGGGGGTTTAATTGGTTGGTCATACACGGCAGGCTTCACATTAATAGTACTAACCTTCGGACCCTACTACTTCCCTAGCCTCACCAATTGGCTCATTTTCGCCTTCTCAATGGCAGCATTCGCCTCCGGCATTGCCGTGAGCATGCTTGCTGATGCCATTAGTAGGAAGGTGCTATTACTACTATCCTCACTGGGTTCGCTGATTACCTCAATACTCATTCTATTACTAATAAGGAGCCTCGTTAATGCACAATACATATTCTGGATACTCTTCGCACTATTCTCAGCGCTTGTAAATACGTACTTCCTAACCGAGGACACGCTGAAGTCTGAGTACTGGATTACCAGGCGCAGGGGATCCTACACGGCGCTTGTCAGGGTATTATCACTCGGCGGCTCCATACCCGTGATATTCCTATCATCCTACCTACCCGTGGACTCATACTTAGCACTGGCGGCGGCCATATTCGGCATTGGATTCGCCGCATCACTCACTTGGTACATAATCGGTGCCGAAACCGGTAAGGGAATTAGTATTAGCGCGTGGGAGTATGGGCAATCATAGGTTCGACCTTACGGTAATCTCTGACTGCGTACTGGACATTTACTATAGGATTAAGAAGTTGCCAATAAGCACCGGCGACATTGCCGTTTCCGACATAATCCGCATGTCACCAGGCGGTGCATGCGCAACAGCCATAGTTGCCCGTAAGCTCGGCCTTAACGTCGCCGTCATTGACAGGGTTGGCGATGACGCATTCTCAGATGCATTAATTAGGTATCTTAGTGATGGTGGTGTATACGTGGGATTCGTGAGGAGGGTTCACGGTTTTGTGTCCATATCCAACAATATCATGGGTGATAATGGGCATGCCTTCATGGGGTACCTGGGCGTTGGTAGGGATTTAACTATCGATGACGTTGATGAGGATGCCATCAAGAGCTCAGGGGCTATATACATTAATGGCTTCTACGCATCATTTACGAGTAACATCGTTAATACATTCATCAACATAATCAAGATGGCCCATGACCACTCAACTCCGGTGTTCCTTGAAGTGGGGCCTGCCATTGGTAATAGGGAATTGCTGATTAGCATGATTAAGTTATCAAGTACCGTATTCATGAATAGGGAGGAGGTGAAGAGGCTATTTAATGACATGAACGACCTAGTCAAAATAGCGGGCAATACCGGCATTACCTTCGTGGTGAAGTTGGATAGGGATGGCGCCGCCTTGGTGAGTAATGGCGAGGTTCGTCTGTGCAGGCCGTATAATATAAGCAATGTTGTCACTACAATTGGCGCTGGCGATGCATTCAACGCGGCATACATTGCCGGGTATATCCATGGCCTAGACCCAATGGATTCATGCGACCTTGGTAATAAGGTGGCCGCCCTAAGAATTCAATACCTAACACCAATTGAACTGCCCGAGCTTAGGAAACTCATTACACGATGAACATGTTCATTAATAATTAGTAAAGACTTATTTATGCATGGGCTTAGTAATGCCGTGAGGATG
>DAXY01000021.1:2424-2824 GCA_002506645.1 Vulcanisaeta distributa
TGCAGGGCAGTAATAGGCTCGGCACAATAAACCTAGAAAATGCTGATAAGTTAAGTAAGTAGGTTTAAGGTTAAGGCAATTAAAATACTAAGACTTGATACCCATTATTTATGTAGTACGCAACCCTCTCACCGGCTGGGTATAGGTTAAGTCCTATCTTCGTTAGTTGTTGGTCAATGCCCTTATTCCTTGCGTAGTTAATACACGCACTGTCTATCGCGCCAGCCCTGAGCAGCTTCTCAAAGTTTTCCTTGGTGGGTCCCTCAAGCCTTAACAGTCTCTCCTGCGCCGGCCCCCAGAAGATGACCTTGAAGTCCTCATACCTATTCGTTCCCACGATATTCGCCGCCATTGTTAGTGCCAGGTCCATTTTCACGTCATCGCTCATTATTAGGAAGAC
>DAXY01000021.1:2862-3132 GCA_002506645.1 Vulcanisaeta distributa
TAACATTGTTTCCTCAATTATTACTCATCGCGATTGGTTTAAAAACATAAGGGTAGCCCTAACGTTGATGGCGCAGGAGGGTAAAGGTGGGGGTAAAATAACGATACTTGGGTTATCATCAATTGGCCATTTCGTAAATGACGGTAATATGTGGTTAATACCAGGCATAGTACTGCCAGTACTTAGCCAAATGGGCGTTAACTACGCAATAATCGGCCTATTATCGGCACTATACGCCGCGGTCTCCGCCATAGCAAGCCCATTGGTTCC
>DAXY01000021.1:3215-3868 GCA_002506645.1 Vulcanisaeta distributa
GTCTACTTAGGTGTTGTGTTGGCTGGGGTGGGCTCGGCTTACTACCACCCAATAGGCAGTGCATTACTGTCGGCTACCTATGGTGGAACGGCAGGCTCGGCCCTCGGAATAAATGGGGCCTTTGGAAGCCTCGGTAGAACGCTTTACCCACTTATTGGTTCAATCCTGGTGTTCGCAGGTACTGTAAGTGCTGTCTTTAACCTATGGGTGTTGGCGTTCGCGACATTTATCGTGGGCGTCGCAGTGCTATTATACGGTATTTACAAATTCGATGTTAAGGCATATGGGAGGGGTGGTGATAAGGATGATCCGCCAAGCACATTGGCAACGCTTAGGACATCCATAATGCTAATAATATTACTATTCATAATAACGCTACTGAGGAATACCGCTGGTCAGGGCATACAGACATTCCTAGGCATATACATAAACAAGGTACTCGGTATAAGACTCAGTATAGAATATGGGGAGGTCCTATCGATACTACTCGCCTCAGCCATAATCGGCCAACCAATACTCGGTTGGTTAAGTGATAGGGTTGGTAGGAGGTTCATGGCCTCATTCTCCACATTCGCCTTCGCCATACTATTCATAGCCTTCATATACACGGGCAACCTAATCTTCGCCTTCTTCGCCATGCTCTTCGTACTCAG
>DAXY01000074.1:0-1958 GCA_002506645.1 Vulcanisaeta distributa
TCGTTTTTGGAAATAAGTAACCCGGCAATAATGCTTGAGGCCCTGAAGTGGGGTGAGGACTCGGGCATTGTGGTTAGGCTCTATGAGACGTATGGGATAAACACCTGCACGGAGGTGAGGGGGATAATCAGCGGTGAGGGTGTTGAGACTGACCTACTGGAGCTAAATAGTTACGGCAATGCCGACCTGGGAAACCTATGCTTCAAACCCTTCGAGATAAAGACCATACTCATTAAATCACGTGGTTGATGGGCTGATGAATAGCACGGTATCGCCCCTAATAATCATGAGGCTGCTCTTGGCACTACCCTTGGGATTGATCTCCTCCGCATTGGCGAGGAGCAGGTTTAAGTGCTGGTCGAAGCCCACCAGCACGCCACGTACCTCGGCGCCATTCCTAAGCTTCACGAGAATGACCTTGTTAAGGTTATTTTGCAGCTCCTCATTAACGATTTCCATGCAGTGAGGCATCGAAACTTAACCCGCCAAGCACTATTTTATAAGGTTAATTTCCACGGAACATCCATGGAGGAGTCATGGGCATAATTATGGTTTAAGCCCGATCACAGGGTATTCAGTAACCTAAGGCTTATCGATTATTGAGCAACGTCCACATCTCCCTACCTAATTGATCCGCCCTTATTGTCATGCTCAATTAATCAATAAACCCAATTAATCATAAAACACCGTATGCCCCAGGCATTCAAATCGGCGCTAAGGCGGTAATGCCCAGCTCGTATCTGCAATCATTGCTTAAGACGTGCATTATTAATCATGGTTTAGGAGGAATTAACGACTGGGGCCGGGGCCGGGATTTGAACCCGGGTTCACGGGCTCCACAGGCCCGCATGCTTTCCAGGCTGCACCACCCCGGCGTGAATTCCTTAATACCATAACTTTATAAGTCTTTATTCCCCAACCCCACCCAGCAGGGTGGTCCTGCCAATCCAAACGTAGCGCCGGAGGTAATAGGCCCTTACGCACTACGTAATCACCCACTTACTGCTTGGCTTAATTATATACTACGGATTTTCCACGCCGCAATTACTTACAAAACACACGCCTATTTCGTTTTGCCTTTGTAGAATGGTTTAAATACCAACCTCCCTAAATCGTTTGCTGTATGGACGAGGGTATTATGGAAAGCGTGGTTTTTGTGGACCTGGTGTTCGTGACGATGACGGCGACGTACTCGCTAGCCTTTCAATTAATGTTGCTATTCAATACCTCCTTAATCACCATTGGCGTGGCTGCGATCGCCTGGTCTTTGCTACTATATACGTTAATTATTGGGCGTGGTCCCTGGGTATTAATTTATGCTAAGATCCACAGGACCCTTACTGGCGTTAACGCCCTCGGCATAACCAGGGTTGAGAGGCTCCTACTGATACCTTACGTAATTAATTACGCGGTGACCATGGTACTCGCGGTATTAACTAAGTACCCATTACTAAATCCCGCCCTAAGGATGATGGTGGCGACTCCCATGTTCATAATGATTGGGGAATTCACGGCATTGCCGCGAATGATAATGAGTGATCACTCGGAAATGGCATAGCCACGAAAGTGGGATGCAAATTATTAGCATGGTGAAATGAAGCAATCCCGCAGTTTCAACCCTCAAATTCAATTAATTCAATGACAATTGCTGATAGGCCGGCCTTTTGAGGAGAAGGATTATAACCCCGAGGTCCCGGCACGCCGGTTTCCCGCGGCCTCGCGGACCGCAGTACTCCCGAACGCGGCGAGGCGTTTCACTTCCGGGTTCTGGTGAGTCCGGGTGGTTCCACCCCGCCTATGGCCGGGTTACCTCGGTTTGGTCAAGGCTATGTCCACCTTTAGGCTTTTTAAGCTCTTTCTCCTTATTAGGCCATGCCGGCTCACTGGCGGTTTTGTTCACGTAAGAACGTAATTCGTGATTTCTAACGGCTGTTCATCATTGCCCGTAGGTCAACTCC
>DAXY01000074.1:2016-2894 GCA_002506645.1 Vulcanisaeta distributa
TTGCGTTTGTTGAGTGGGGATGAGGGTTTTAGGCATGCTGTTGTTGATTTGGTATTTCTGATGTTGAGTCTGGCATTAGGTGGTTGGGTGATGTGTTGGGTGGGGTTCTTGAGGTTGTTAGGTCGTTGGCCGAGGGCCTTGGGTGATGCTGGGTCGAGTCACGTGGAATTATCAGGGGGCATCCTCGAGATTGGGAAGGGCCTCGCCGAAATAATGAGGAGGGCACTGGAGATTGAGGAGAACCAGGTGAGGATTACGGAGAGAAAATACTTGAGGAATTGAAGTCACTGCATGAGGACCATGGAAGACGCTGTCGAGGGGCCAATAGATTGGCGTATGGCCGCTCGAGGGCGTGAGGGAGAGGGATAAACCGAGTATCTAATCCTTTGCCGTGCACATGCCCAGTACTGCCGCGCCTAAGTAATTGGGCAGGGCCCGGTAAGTCCCGGCAATGGGTTATTTACGGGGAGTGTTTATCATGCGATATGGCTATGGGGCCGTAACCAGTGATAGGGATTTAATTCAAAATTGGCGGGCCCGGTGGGATTTGAACCCACGACCTACGGCTCCGGAGGCCGCCGCTCTACCTGGCTGAGCTACGGGCCCAGTATGTAGTTACCTAAGGTATAATTAAGTTTTTATTAAGTCGTGGAGAGGCTATGGTTAGGCAATAATGAATGGCATGCCTAGGCGCCCTGCCTCAATATGATCACACCCCTGGGATCCTTAACCCTAACTGCCAGGGTCTCCCATAGGGTGAAGCCGTGGGCACCATCCTCAGGGCCTAGGTACACCAACGACGTGTCCACGCCAATAGCCACATCAATAATTGATTGATGAGCCGATAATAATAATGCCGTGTCATCCCTCAGCTGGGG
>DAXY01000074.1:2905-4001 GCA_002506645.1 Vulcanisaeta distributa
CAGCTCCATGATACCTGTTTTCTCAACAACCGTTAAAAGCTTCGCATACCTGCCAGGGCTTACGAATAGGACATACGGTTCAGGCACGTAATTACTATATAATGAATTAACGGCGCTCGATACCTCAGCCACTGCGGAGCCAGGCGAATCCCAAGATGTTATGCTCGAGGTCCTAATCTTGGGATTACTAAGTATGTCATTGAGTATTACTGAGTCCTCCTCATAACCAAGCCTAATTGCTGCCTGGTCGGCGGTCACCGAGTAAACCCTCTCACCCCTCGCCCTGGCATACTCAATCTGCCTCTGCGGTATTGAGAACTTAACGCTTAACTCCTTAAGTGGTATCACGGCCCTGGTGGTGGTTATTGAGGGAGTAAGAACCACCTCATCAAGTGCTACGGCATCAAGCCCAGGCCCCGCCTCGTAAGTAACTAGGTACTTCCTGAACCTCCTCACGTTATTAGCAACCTCCCTAACCCTATCCTGTAAATACCTAAGTTCCTCAGGGCTTAGGCTTGATGAAGTGACCACGTCGGGTGAGGGATCACCGGCACCACTGGCCGTGCCCGCACCCTTCTGGCTATTACCAGGGTCATTCGTTGACGCCTTAATACCCGTTAACTCACTAACCTCGGTTGAGCCAGCCCTCAACTGCTCAACCTGCTCTGGGTCATAATACTTAAGCAGTGTAAGGAACTCGCCGAAGTGCGCCTTCTCCTCCTTGGCGACATCCTCAAAGACCTTCCTAACCCTCTCATCATCAACCAACCTAGCTAATTGCAGGTATAGGTTTATGGCATCCAACTCAGCCATGATGGCGAGCCTCAGCGAATCAGCGATCTCACCTGCCGTGAATTTCTTATCCCTAATAATGTCCACAGGATTCTTAGAGAATACCATTATACCCGGGACTAAATTTAATTATTTAAGTAATACCCTATGGCGAATCATTAACCATGATTAAGCGCCCCGCATTAAGTCGGTCTTGCTTAATTATATGCATAAAATAACTATAATTCCTTATTGCCTCACCATGGTATTATGAGACTAATACCATGCACTAGGCAGTATGTTGTGTATAGTAGCCCTGTCCTTG
>DAXY01000074.1:4084-4367 GCA_002506645.1 Vulcanisaeta distributa
GCTGCATTAATTATGTACGCAGTTATTAATGAGCCCAGGTATATTTGGTAGCCGTACTTAGCGGTCATCATTGCCAGCGTCTTAATCCCAGCCCTCACATCGTACTACCTATCCCTCTAGTTATTCCCGTATATTATCATCAGCATCATGAAGAGTGGCAGAGTGGTCCCAATACCCACGCCAATTACATGCGCAACCTAACCAGCATGCCCGCGCCTTGGGTCCAGTAGTTCCACGGCCTTCTACTAAGTTTTACTAAGTTTTTCTGTGTTTCATTATTTCT
>DAXY01000074.1:4554-4693 GCA_002506645.1 Vulcanisaeta distributa
GTGATGCACCTAGGCAACTACCTAGCCGCGGCAATGGCATGCCTAACATACGAAGCAATGATCCTAATGATCTACCTGGCCATACCCAAATTCCCAGTACTAAGGTGGTTCATGGCCGTGTTCATTATCATGAAATTCA
>DAXY01000115.1:0-1781 GCA_002506645.1 Vulcanisaeta distributa
CAGGCGGGTTTTCAACATGAAATGGGTATTAAGGGTGATGAGGACCCGAACAGTGATTGGTGGGTTTGGGTTCACGATAGGGATAATATAGCGTCTGGACTCGTTAGTGGTGACCTACCAGAGAATGGGCCGGGCTACTGGAGCTTATACAGGACCTTTCATGATAATGCCGTTAAAATGGGTCTCGACATCGCTAGGTTAAATATTGAGTGGTCGAGGTTATTCCCAGGGCCAATGCCTGAGCCGCCCAGTGGTAATGTTGAGGTTGTTGGTGATAGGGTTGTTAAGGTCGATGTTGATGAGCGTGATTTAAAAAGGCTTGATGAGGTGGTTAATAAGGCGGCTGTTGAGCGTTATAGGGCCATACTTAATGACCTAAGGAGTAGGAACATATTCCTCATATTAAACCTATATCACTGGCCACTGCCAATATGGGTTCACGACCCAATAAGGGTTAGGAAGGGCGACCTATCCGGGCCCACGGGCTGGCTCAACCCTAGGACAGTGATAAACTTCGCCAGGTTCGCGGCTTACGTGGCTTGGAAGTTCGACGATATCGTGGATATGTACTCAACAATGAATGAGCCGAATGTTGTTGCCTGGAATGGCTATGTTAATGTTAAGTCGGGCTTCCCACCTGGGTATTTAAATCCCGAGCTTGCGAGAAGGGCCCTCATCAACCTAATACAGGCCCACGCCAGGGCTTACGACGCGATTAAGTCCATCAGCAAGAGACCCGTTGGCCTAATCTATGCCAATAACGCCTACACTCCACTGACTGAGGGGGATGCCAAGGCCGTGGAGTTGGCTGAGCAGGAGGCTAGGTGGTCATTCTTTGACGCAATAATACATGGTAACCTATATGGCGAGGTTAGGGAAGATCTTAGGAATAGGCTTGATTGGATTGGCGTTAATTACNNTGGTCGGCGATAACTCATATGCCGTGGTCCCGGGTTACGGCCATGCCTGTGAGAGGAACTCAGTCAGCCCCGACAATAGGCCCTGCAGCGACTTTGGGTGGGAGTTTTACCCCGAGGGTTTATATGACGTATTAACTAAGTATTGGAGCAGATACCACCTACCCATTTACGTTACTGAGAATGGGATTGCCGATTCGGCGGATTACCTAAGGCCGTATTACCTGGTCAGCCACATATACCAGGTACATAGGGCGTTGAGTGATGGTGTCGATGTTAGGGGCTACCTTCATTGGTCCTTGACCGATAATTACGAGTGGTCCTCGGGATTTAGCATGAGGTTTGGACTACTCTTCGTCGATTACGGCAGCAAGAAGCAGTACTGGAGACCCTCGGCTTATATATACAGGGAGATAGCCCTTAACAAGGCAATACCTGATGAATTAATGCACCTAAATGCGATACCGCCAATAAAGCCATTAAGGAGGTAGCGCAGGGCGGCATTACGGCATTAGCGCCCGCCCTCCCTGCAACCTCGCCCTGCCTCCTATCCAGTTAAAAGGGGTAATCCCTTACTCATGGCTAATGCGATGTATAGCACATCGTACATTGTTATTTTATTATCAATAGCGATCATAAACGCCTCATTTATGTACTTCTCCCAGGCTCTATAACGATGTTCTTACCAATTAGGGACATCAGTAAATCACGAAGTTCAACAACACACTCCCTACTCATGAATCCCCTAATACGCGCCTTCCATATGGCGTTCATGACCTCCTTGACAACGTGATCAATGGAGGTGGAGTTCATAACATAGTTGCCTAGTGATTGCTAACCCGGTTCCTTGAGGATGAATGCTGC
>DAXY01000115.1:1850-3691 GCA_002506645.1 Vulcanisaeta distributa
TCCATCTTCTCCTTAATCTCCCTCCTAACCTTAAAACTAACAACACTAGACATCAAGTGGTTTGACGTATACCAATTAATAACCCCATCAGTATACCGTGATAGATTACTCACTCAATGTTAAAACTACGCCAGGGAACACAGCACCCATAAATGGTTAAGTGTTATAGGCATCGAGGAAATCTAGGTNNAGGTAGTGAGTTAGCTTTTTAATCAGAATCGATATCGGCTTATTCCATGCTAAGGAATATTGGTGGTGCGAGACTTAGCCCTGAGGCGTGGAAGTACTTGGCTGTCCTTGCCTCCATATCAATAATCGCCATGTATGTCGAGATGGTCGTCATGCCATCCCTACCAACTATTGAGAAACAGTACGGTGTGACCGAGTCCGAGGCCTCCTGGATCCTGTCCTCAGAGACCCTTGCAGGGCTTGCCTTCGCGCCAATCCTTGGTAAGTTAGCTGATAGTTATGGCAGGAAGAAGGTATTGCTGATTACGTTGATTATTTATTTTATTGCCGTATTCTTCACAAGTATGGCGCCGACATACTCAATACTAATAATACTAAGGGCAATCCAGGGCATTGGGCTCAGCATAAACCCCATTGGCTATACATTGCTTAGGGAGAAATTACCGCCGAGGGAGTGGCCCATTGCCCAGGGGATCATAGCCTCAACATTCGCCGTAGGGGCTGCCGTGGCGCTACCAATAGGTGCATACCTGGCTCAGTACTACTCATGGCAATTCGCATATGAAACAGCAGCGCCGGTACTCGCCGTATTAATACTCATAGCCTACCTAGCATTGCCTGAATCCGAAGCTAGGGTTAATGAGAACATTGATTATGTTGGCCTAGCTCTATTGGTAATGTCCTTTGTAATCATAGGTTACTCATTCACTGAAGCCCCGACTTGGGGCTGGCAATCTATGGACTTCTGGCTTGGCATTGCCCTCGGATTATCCATACTATTCCTCTTCATTAATCATGAATTGTCCACGCAAAACCCATTAATAAACGTTGGTGACTTCGCAAACCCAAACATAGCAGTACCCCTACTATCATCATTCGTGGCCGGCTTTGGCATGTTCCTATCATTCCAAGCCCTGGTATACCTATTCGAGATGCCTAGGCCAATTGGCTATGCAATGACGATATTAAAAACCGGGCTTACCTTGGCTCCAATTGCCTTAATAATGCTCTTTGCAGGTCCATTATACGGCATACTAATGAACACCATCGGCTACAAGAGAATGCTAATAACAACCTCGGGCATAGCCATGGTTGGCGAGCTACTGATGGCTGTTACGGTGTATATACATGAATTAACAATCACAATAATGGTAATGATACTCAGCATGATTGGTATTGCCGGCATGACTGTGACGAGGATCACGCTGTTGATATCATCAACGTCGAGGGAGAAGATGGCTACAATGACTGGCACAAACACAGCCATGAGACTCATGGGGAACACTCTAGGCCCAGTGATTGCCGGCTCCCTGGAGACCACGTACAGGACGCCACTACTAGCCTACTACCTGAATGGCATACCCATATTCTACGAGGTACCTGGTAAGGAGTCATTTGTCTTGTCCTTCATAATAGCCGCCATCACGGCATTTATCGTAATGATAATATCGACCAGGGTAACAAAATAATCCTTAACAATACTCCTACTAAGTCGTGTCAACTAATGATTAATGGCTGAGCCCTGGCTTAGTAAACTAGGTCTAGGGAGGCACTTAATGGGTTATGCCGTAAGTCTCTGGTCATTATTTTATTTGGTTCCAGAGCCAGGGGTGACAATACTCCGTTGAGTGACTGGGACTTAATGGCCGTAA
>DAXY01000077.1 GCA_002506645.1 Vulcanisaeta distributa
TATAACCATGTAAGGTATTTAATTACTTAATTAACCTCCCGAATTAATGAGGAGGATTAGTTACGCTAAACTCATGAACTTCATAAGGAATAACCCACTCTATGAAGTAATCGAGAATAGGGACACCGTCGAATTACTATTCCATGCGCCAAGTGAGGAGGAGGCCATGGGGGCTGAGGCCACGGAGGCTGAGGAGTCAAGGCCCGTAATGAGGATAGTATTTGCCAGGGTTGGTGATGAGTTAATACCGAGGGAAGCCTATATAGAGAGGGGTGGTGCCGTACACAGGATAAGCGTTGACTATCTCGATACTTGGCTGGATTTCGTTAATATGTATTGATGATCTCTGGTATTGCTAGACCTGCCGCAGGGTTGATTAGGTTTTTAAATGGCTCAATTTCGTTTTAGGCTGTGAATTTGGTGAGGATTGGCATCATCCTAATGATAATTGGTGTGGGGGTGCTATTAATAGCCAATTCATTCCTTTCCAGGGCATATAATGTGGTGACGGAGGTCATCAGTAATGCGACAATAAGCATAGACACGTACTCAAGGTACCTAATGCCAATATACGTAAATAATCCGGCATACGTGGTGGTACTACTCAACGGGTCATACTCACTACCCATGTACCTCCTTGACCAATTCGGCCACGTGCTAACCCCGCTGAGTTATAGGCAGGTACATAATGCCTACCTTGTCACGTTTCAATTGGTTCATTACGGCAACTACTCACTGGTGCTGTTTAATGATAACCCAAGGCCCCTCAACGTTTCCATACTAATAACCGTGATCTCGCGGTATATGGTGAGCAGCGCCGCCATGGCCAACGTGATCATGGGCTTAGGCGTCATGATATTCATTGTGGGTGTGTTGTTCATAATGATTAATGCATTATTCATTATTAAGTATAGGCCTCCTGAAACGAGATAAAAACTTAAAAGATGGGGATTGTCGCGTTTGGTTGGTGTGAACGCTGATGAGCGTGGCGTACCTGGTGTTGGACGTGCTCGGTGTTGTGGCTCTGAATGAGAATGGTGATGTGATAGGCAAGGTACTGTACGAGGGCAATACGGATGAAATTGCCGATAAGGCGAATAAGCTGGAGACCGGTGAGCCAATTGATGAGGTTGTTAGGATAATAAATGAACTTAAGGGTAGGGGATTTACGAAGATAATTATTGAGAATAGGGAGTTGGCCAGAAACCTAGCCAACATGGTGGCCGGCGTAGAAATTAGGTCGGAACTCCCGAGTAAGGCGGGGACGATCTATAGGAACAACTTTAGTAAGTACGTTAAGGAGGTCTTCAACCTCACTGAGGATGAGTACCTGGCCAAGGTTTATGAAATAACCACTGTCCAGACTAGGCACAAGCTCAGGCAGGTGGCTGAGAAGAGGGACTTATTCATTGCCCAGGCGATTAGTTCCGTGGATGATATCGACAAGATACTCAACCTAATAAGCTCAAGGGTTAGGGAGTGGTATGGGCTCCACTTCCCCGAGCTTGAGGACTTGGTAAAGGACCATGGGGAGTACATGAGGTTGGTCACGGAGTTGGGGCATAGGAGTAATTTCACCGTCGATAACCTAACAAGGCTCGGCCTATCCCAGGACAGGGCCAGGAGAATTGCTGAGGCTGCAGGCAAGAGCGTTGGTGCCGAAATGACTGATTGGGACCTGGAACCCATAAGGACCTACGCAAGGCTATACCTACAATTATCAGACCTCAGGGGCAAACTCTCCCAATACATTGATGAGGCCATGGTCGAGGTGGCGCCAAACACTAGGGAATTAGTTGGCCCATTACTCGGTGCCAGGCTGATAATGCTTGCCGGGGGATTAACGAGGCTTGCATTACTCCCTGCATCAACAATACAGGTGCTTGGTGCGGAGAAGGCATTATTCAGGGCCTTGAGGACCGGCGGTAAACCACCGAAGCATGGGGTCATATTCCAATTCCCAGACATCTTTAGGGCGCCGAGGTGGCAGCGCGGTAAGATAGCCAGGGCCCTGGCTGCCAAGCTGGCAATAGCGGCTAAGGCAGATGCCTTCACTGGGAACTTCATAGCCCCAAGGCTCAAGGAGGACCTAATGAAGAGGATTCAGGAGGTTAAGACGCTATATGCAAAGCCACCGCCAAGGAAGCCCGAGGCCAAGGCGGGGAGGAAGGCGGCGGAGAAGAGGGGTGCGAAGAAGGGCGCCGAGGAAAGGAGGGCTCATGAGAGGAGGGATGAACGTAGGTAGTGATTATTAAGGTTTAATAATCCCTCAAAAATACGCACTATCAATGTCCTCATTAATACAGGTTGTGGGTGTTAAGGAGCATGAGAGGTTCAAGGGCGTTTACTGGGTCTCCTTTGAGGATGGTACGGAGAGGCTGGCCACGATAAACCTAACGCCTAGCAAGAGGGTTTATGGCGAGCAGCTTATTCAGTGGGAGGGTAAGGAGTACAGGATTTGGAATCCATATAGGTCGAAGCTCGCGGCTGCTATAATGAATGGACTTAAGGTGATGCCAATAACCGAGGGGACGAGGGTTCTCTACCTAGGTGCTGCCAGTGGGACTACGGTGAGTCACGTGAGCGACATAGTCGGTAATAACGGCCTTGTATACTCGATTGAGTTCTCGCCGAGGGTTTTCAGGGAGTTCATGGAAAAGCTCGTGGATCAGGGCAGGAGGAATGTAATACCAATACTCGCCGATGCGAGGTATCCAGAGCAGTACGTGCATATTGTCAAGGCCGTCGACGTGGCGTACATAGACATTGCGCAGCCGTTTCAGGCGAAAATACTTGCGGATAATGCCGACGTTTATGTGAAGAGCCACGGTTACGTAATGCTCGTCATAAAGGCCATGAGCATTGACGTCACTAAGGAACCAAGTGAGACGTTCAAGAGGGAAATTGACGTACTTAAGGACAGGGGCTATGAAATACTCGACATGGTCCACCTGGAGCCCTACGACACAGCCCACGCAATGGTCATCGGCAGGAAAACATCGTAACCCCTGCGCAAAAGGGATTTAAATAAAATGGACTTAATTATATGAGTAATGAGTAATGAACTCATAGCGCATGTACTGAGCCTGGCAGCGAGTAGGAGGGCTAAGGTACTTCTTGTTGGCGACTCGTCACTATCCTACGACGTGATAATTAGGGTGCCCAACTACAGCGGTGATGAGGATGGTAAGTTCATCATTAAGGTTAAGGAGAATGCGGAGAGGGTAAGTAGGGAGGCCATAATCGACCTAGTCGTGTTATCTAAGGTCTCGAACTCAACGCCAATAGTAGTGGGCCTTAACTACGGTAGTGAGGAGATGGCGGATGGAGTTGCGTATAAGGTACACAGCATATACGCAGTGGGCATTAGGACGTTTAAGAGGATACTGGATAATGAGGGCGTTAAGTTTGTGAGGGATAAGGGCATTGTAAGGGCCGGCGTTAAGGGCCAACTGCTCAAGAAGTTGAGGGAGGATAGGGGCATGAGCCTTGGCGACTTGGCGAAGATCCTTGGGGTGACCAGGAGGACAGTGTATGAGTACGAGAAGGGATCCATGGAGGCTTCAGAGAGGACTGCCAGGATACTAACTAGCGTGTTTGGCGAGGATGTACTGAACAGCGTCGACTTAAGGCCTAGGGATGAGGAGGTGGCGGATGACGTGAGGGCGAGGGAGGAAATGGTCGATGAGGACATTAAGGAATTATTCCCATCATTTAGGCTATACTCACTATTGAGGGCTCACACGAAGATAGCCGCCCACTCACCCAATGAGTCATACCTAGTTGAGGATAGGAAGAGGGTCAGTAATGAGGTTATTAACGTGGCCAGGGTATTAGGCGTTGGGCTAGCCATAATAGGGTCTGACAGGCATGACGTGGAGTTCCTGGAATCGAAGAACTGAAGGAGGTCGTTATGGGCGAATACCCAAGGACGGAGGTTAGGGAGGGCCTAGCTTCGGTAATTGTGCCCGACCTTACCAGGTACATCGTTGGCAATAGACCAGAGCCTGCGCATGCGCCGGTGTTTTACAACCCAAGGATGGAGGTTAATAGGTCATTATCCACGGCAGTGATTAGCGGCTACATGAACTACGTGGGTAGGAGCGGCATCACAATCTGCGAACCACTGTCGGGGACTGGGGTTAGGGCTGTTAGGTATGCCCGGGAAATCAATGGTGTTTCCAGGGTAATAGCGAACGACATATCCGAGAGGGCCTATGAATTAATAAGGCTGAATATCGACCGAAATGGGTTGAACGACGTAGTGGACGTGTATAGGGATGATGCAAACAACCTACTGCTTAGGATTGCCCGTGAGGGCGGCTGCGACGTGGTTGATTTGGACCCCTTCGGATCCCCACAGCCATTCATTGAGAATGGCCTCAGGGCAATTAGGGATTGGGGGCTACTATGCGTGACCGCCACCGACGTGGGTGTCCTATCGGGTAAGTACCCAATTAAGTGCGTCAGGCGTTACGGCGCACTACCCCGGAAGTTCCCATTCAGGTTCGAGGTCGGTATTAGGATACTTGTGGCGTTAATAGCCCGCTACGCACTATCGATGGATTACGGAGTGAGACCATTAGTATCATTCCTCGACGGTCATTACTATAGGGTGTGCGCACTAATCCTTAAGGACAGAGCCTACGCCCTAGAGACGGTCAAGAACCTGGGCTATGCCTACTACAGCTCAAGAACCCTCAGGAGGGGCTTCATACCTGGATACCCAATACCCACAGGCACTGGGCATGGTTTAGCAGGCCCGCTATGGATTGGTGATTTATGGGATGCCGAGTTCCTAATTAATTACTTCGCGAAGGACATTAGGGATTACTTCAGCGATAGGGCTAAGGAACTTGGCAGGGCAATAATTGAGGAGTCGCTCGGCCCAAACATACCATATGCACTAACCACGGAGGTTACCAAGGAGTTGGGCCGTGAATTATCAATTAGCGACTTAATAGGCGTGATAAGGGGGCTTGGTTACCAAGCCGTGAGGACGCACTTCCACATTAAGGGCTTTAGGACCAATGCCGACCTACTGAGGGTTAGGGAGACTTTGATGGGTAAATAAAATAAGCCCAGAGGTGCTGAGCCCTCGTGCTGGTAATAGTAATAACGGGCCTGCCAGGCTCGGGAAAGACAATAGCCTCCAACGTGGCTAGGGAGATGGGGCTTCCCGTGATTACGATGGGTGATGTAATTAGAGATGAGGCCACGAGAAGTGGTATCTCATCATCAACGGCATCGGCAATGCTTAGGTTGAGGGGAGGCACGAGGGTGATAGCGTACAAGACCATTGAGAGGATACCCAAGCAATCAAGCGTTGTCGTCATAGATGGCGCCAGGAGCATTAGGGAGGTTGAGGCGGTGGAGGAGGCCCTGTCCACAAAGGTGGTGCTGATATACGTGGTGGCTCCGTGGAGGGCTAGGTTCGAGAGACTTATGAGGAGGGGTAGGCCTGATGATCCGAGGTCAATTGAGGACTTCCTAATGAGGGACCTTAGGGAGTTGAGGTATGGGCTTGGGGACTTAATAGCCAGGGCCGATTACATACTCGTTAATGATTCATCGATTGAGGAGTTTAAGGATAGGGTCAGGAAGGTGCTTGCATCATTAACGTCACAGGCCAAGTAGTATTACCTATTGACGGCTCTTTGCTGCTCGGCCAAGCTCCTCAGGGCAGTCAATAACTCATCAATTGATTTATTAGTGATCGCCAATGGTATACGTTCCCTCCTCGCTATTTCAAGGCCCAGGTAATCAGGCTTGTCAATGCCGTGCATGACCACTATGGCGGGCCTCAGGCTTGTGAACGCCATCATGGACTTTATCGCTATCATTGGTGACCTACCATACCTAACATTCGTAAAAACCGCAGCCCTCTGGGTAGTGCTGCCATAGAGCTTTAGGTACTCATAGGATGGCACATCCAGGACAAGCTTTAGGCTATCAACGACCGTATATCCGTGAATGTCGGTATAGCCCTCGGGCTCAACGGCCATGGTGGCGCCTATGGCATTAACGAAATCACTAACCTCCACCGGTACGTCGAAGTCCCTCATATCGAGTATTGCCTCCCAAAACCTCTCACCACCAAGCTGCCTACTGAGTACATATAGCTTCTGACCACCCTTCTCAAGTTCGTAATCCACGAGGGCCTTGACAACCCTCCTAATGAATTGAGAGCCTGGCGACTTCCTACGGCCAGACTCATAGTCGCTGATTACGCTTGGTGAGGTTCCAAGCCTGGCGGCGAGCTCCGCCTGGGACATCTCGAAGAACTCACGCCACTTCCTAATACCCTTACCAGGGTTGTCAGAAAGCACTATGTCACCGGCTATCCTAATCATAATATCCGTTATAAAACCCTCGTACTCAACCATTAAGAAATAGACAAAAGTCCAGTATTTATGCATTTTATCGCGTAGCCCACGGCATTTATTAAGGGGCCATTAACCAAGCCATTTTCTTCTCTTCAAGGGAAGAACTTATAAAGTCGTAATTGACAATAACTGAGCGTGTCCTCTCAACAAGCTGGCGGTTCATCACAGGCGATAGCCATTACGGAGAAGATAACAATCACAAAACCACCCCTTGGCTCACCCATTAAGCGCGCCTATACATTTAGGGTTAAGAGGTATGACCCGGAAAGGGGCGGTTATTACTGGCATGAGTATAAGGTGGAGCTCACGAATCATGAAACGGTGCTTGACGGATTGATAAAGATTAAGTGGCATCAGGACGCCACATTATCATTCAGGTATAGCTGTAGGATGGGTATATGCGGCTCCTGCGGTATGGTGATTAATGGCGTGCCGAGGCTCGCTTGCGAGACTAAGCCATATGACTTGGGCACCGACGTTATCACGGTAGAACCACTCAGCAATTTCGAACCAATAAAGGACTTGGCCGCCGACTTCAGCGAATTCTTTAGGAAGCACAGGTCCGTTAAGCCCTGGCTCATTAGGAAGGATGAGGTTGAGCAATTCGAGAAGTTGGAGTCCTACTACCCACAGACTGAGGAGCAATTGAATGAATACCTCGAATTCGCGTATTGCATTAAGTGTGGCTTATGCTACGCGGCATGCCCAATGGTCTTCCTAAATAGGGACTACCTGGGACCGCAGGCTCTTGCGCAGGCGTATAGGTGGAGCGCGGATAATAGGGATGAGGGTGCCGTGCTTAGGCTTAAGGTAGTTGATGATGAGAACGGCGTTTGGTCATGCCACTACAGCGGGACCTGCAGTAAGGTATGCCCCAAGGACGTTGACCCGGCCCTGGCGATAAACCTTTTGAAGAACTGGTTATTAACAGGTAGGCGTAGGAGGTGATGGGCATGGCCCAGCAACAAAAGATTAAGAGAGTTCCGCCAAAGTGGTCCCTCTGGCTCAAGGGACTTGATGAATGGTTACTAATATTTCAGAAGGTCAGTGGCGCAATACTAGTCCTTTACCTACTTGGGCATACCCTAGTGATATCCGCAGCACTTGGTTATGGCCACTTATCGCAATTAACATGGGAATCGGTCATTGGCACCGTGGAAGGGCCGGCAATTTATGGCCAAATACACGTGGGCACGGTGATCGAGTACTTAATAGCACTTTTGGCAGCTGTTCATGGAGCCAATGGGTTTAGGCTAATACTGACGCAGTACTTCGGCGTTGGTTTACCAAGGCCCGAGAGGCACACATTCCCAAGGGCAGTGCCTTCGGTTAAGAAAACTGGGCAGGCATTGCTTAAGTACATAGTCGTTGTTGTCGTCATAATATTCCTCATACTAGCAACACTAGTGGCCTTCAT
>DAXY01000058.1 GCA_002506645.1 Vulcanisaeta distributa
AACGGCGTGTCCAGCAAAATGCCGTGAGCTCACCCCCATCACTCGCCACGTACCTTACGTACCCCTCCCTGGGCATGGTTGGCCCTCCCTCGCCACCTTATTGAGTTTTCGTTATCGATTTTAGGGTAGGCCATCGGCTATTTTCTATGAATCTTAAGGAGATAATTTTTTAAGCGCCTGTGGTGTTCGTTATCCGGTTCTCGAGGTTTTAGGTATGGCATCCTTAAAGGAGGAGATGGAGAAGAAGATTATGGAGATTCTACCGCCGGAGGCTAAGTTTTCTAGGGTTGATTTTGAGGGCCCAAACGTCATTATCTACGTCATGAACCCAAGGTACGTGATGGAGCACAGCGAGTACATTAAGACCCTAGCTAAGGAGTTGAAGAAGTACATAATCATTAGGGGCGATCCGAAGGTTAGGATTAGGGAGGTTGATAAGTTGAAGAAGGCGATTACGGACATGGTGACTAAGGAGGTGGGCTCAAACATGATTGACGACATAGTAATTGATGAACCAACCGGCGAGGTGTACGTATACCTTAAGAGGCCCATTAGGGAGAGGAGTAAGTTGGAGAAGGAAATACTTGCCGAGACTGGTTGGAAGCCCTGGATAATATCCACGGCCCTGGAAATGGGCTCCGAATTACCCAGGCTTGACATAGATGCCGTTAAGCAAATCCAAATAGCCACGGCTAGGGATAGGCTCGAATTCCTCAGGAGGCTTGGAATGAGGATTCATAGGGAGCCCGTGTATAAAGATGCGAGGATAACCGTTACGGGACTTGGCGCCCAGATGGAGGTTGGCAGGAGCGCAATACTGGTTAGGACTAGGGAGAGCTCAATACTGCTCGACTGCGGTGTTAAGCCCTCGAGCTCCGGTGATGAGGCACCACTACTTGACGAACTTGACCTGGACAACCTGGACGCCGTCATCATCACGCACGCGCACATGGACCACATAGGCTTCGTGCCGTACCTATTTAAGTATGGTTATAAGGGCCCCGTCTACATGACGGAACCCACGAAGTACCTAATGGAGATCCTACTGACGGATTATATAGAGCAGGCGGAGTCTGAGGGTAGGGTACCGCCGTACAGTAGGCAGGACCTAGCCCAAGCCCTCTACCACGTAATAACCCTCAACTACGCGGACCACCCAACCGACATATCCCCGGACACTAAGTTGATGCTCTTTGACGCGGGTCATGAGGTTGGCTCCGCAATAGTGCACCTGCACATTGGCAATGGCCTATACAACATCATATACACAGGCGACATGAAGTACGGCCCAACCAGGCTCCTGAACCCCGCCCATAATAAGTTCAAGAGGGCCGAGCTACTAATCATGGAGAGCACGTACGGTGGTAAGGAGGATATTCAACCACCAAGGCAGGAGAGCGAGCAGAGGCTCATTGACCTGGTTAAGCATACGGTAGAGCATGAGGGCAAGGTCTTGATACCCGTATTCAGCACCGGTAGGGCCCAGGAAATACTCCTCGTGCTTAATGAGGCAATAAACAATAAGCAGCTGCCGAAGGTCCCAATATACGTAGATGGCATGGTCCTCGAGACGCTCAACGTGCATTTAATGTTCCCTGACTACCTAAATAGGACGCTTAGGGAGATGATTTACGACGGCATAAACCCATTCCTCAGCGAGTACGTTAAGCCAATCGAGAGGGCTAGGGACCCCGAGAAGCGTAAGGAGCAGGTCATGGAGATACTCCAGGGACCACCAGCCATTATCCTGGCGCCACACGGCATGCTCAATGGCGGCCCAATAATGGACTACTTCGTGCATGCCGCCGAGGACGAGAGGAACATGCTCATATTCGTCTCCTACCAGGCCGAGAACACCATTGGTAGGAGGATTCAGCAAGGCGAGAGGAAGTTAACGGTTAGGTACTACTCGGATAGGGTTACGCTGGACATTAAGATGAAGGTTGAGTCAATACCAGGATTCTCAGGCCACAGTGATAGGAGGCAGTTAATTAATTACGTGAGGAACATGGAGCCCAAGCCACAGAAGGTAATGCTGGTTCATGGAGAACCCAGTAAGATAATGAACCTGGCACTAACGCTGGAGCTTCAGTTGAAGATACCCACCGTATTCATGAATAATGGGGAGACGATAAGGCTCGTCTAGCCCCAAGACCACCGTAAACCGCCAGCATCACCACCGCAAGCACGATCACCACGATGGCCGCCAGGATAACCACAGCCGCCACGGGCCTCTGCGGCGGCTTATAATTGAGGACTGCGATCACATACATGGCCGCTGACCACGTCAATGGGGACGTGGTTGGCAGTGGGTAGCCGAGCCTTGGGTCGACAGCCTCAGGCAACAGCCCATGTTGGGAGTGCTCAACACACCACGCCAGTATATCACGAACACCTGTGTAGTTGCCAACATCCTCATAATACATTGCTAGGAATAGGGTTGTTATTACCCAGGGCGGATCAGGCCCTGTGCTGTCGTACAGCCCCATGTCGTAGTGGTAATCATCGCCTGGAAACCTAGCCAAGCCGCCGTTTACTGTGAGCGCCCGCGTTATTACGTTAATGGTGCTCGCGGCCCTGGGGCTACGCGGGTTTATAAGGCCCATGGCGATTGGCAGGATGATTGATGAGTCGGGTATGCCATTGGGTACGTAGGTGACCTGCGACCCACTGCTGGTGTATACCACGGTGCTCATGATCGCCTGTGCATAGAACCTGCCCGTGTAGAAGTACCTCTGTATCGTGGAGTTTAGTTCATTGGCTAGGCCCAGCACCGCGGTGTTATTGAGCCCGAGGGCCCTGTAAATCCTCGCCAAGTCATAGAGGCCCAAGTCATCCACTGCCTGGGTCCAGAAGTTGTAGGCGTAGTTATCCTCCCATATGCTCAGGTCCTTGGGTATTAAGCCATTGTTTTCCCTAATGCTCATTAACTCCCAATTCAGTGACCTATTGAGGCAGGGTAGCACCGCAAGTAGGAAGGTCCTGTTGTGGGTGTATTCGTAGAATTGCCAAACGCCCATTTGGAATAGACCAACACTGTCATACTCAGGTATTCCAAATACCTTATCCGGCGTTCCGTACCAGAAGTCATACCTCGTGTACCACGTACCGCTCGAGTTTTGGACACTGCACATCCAGAGCCAGTACTTCATGGCCGGTTCATAATATCCAGCGGCCTGTAGGGCCATGGCCGCGAAGGAGGAGTCCCTGACCCAGCTGTAGAAGTACACGGGCTCGGGCGATGCAACGAATTCGCCAGTGACTGGGTTTTGATCATCCATTATTAGGAGGAGACTTAGGTAATACTCCATTAGTAATGCCCCACTCAACCTGGGCTTCCTGGCTAGGTCGAGCCACTTACTTACCTCGGCATTGTTAATACTCATTAACTCACTAACCGGCATTACCTCCTCATTGCCTAGGTTCATCACGACATACGTGTAGTTGCCGCTAACGCTAAGTATTACCCACCCATCAATACTGCCTATGGTGAATTCATTATTTGAGTAAATGCCTATGGTCAGTGGGCGTTTTATGACCACGAACGTGTTATTAACCAATTGGTAGGCGTAGGAGCTAGGAATAAATATCTCGATGGTCAATGGCTCGCCTGAGGTGGACCTAGCAATCGTAATTATGGCCGTGTAATTCGGAGGTGTGAATATCGAGACCTCACCATTGCTGCCCCTGATTATTACGGTATTATTCAACGCCAGGTAAGCCTCCTTAGTACTACCCAGGTCCTTCACAGTCTCATTAATGCCCAACAGCCCGTATTGGCCGTAGAGCACCTGCAGTATTGATGGTGGTTTTGAGGACTCACCGTTAATTAGTGGGTTCGGTAGTGGGTAGCCCGTTGATATGTAGATGCTGAGGTTCCTCCAATTACTAAGTAGTAGGTAGGCCGGCGATGACGTGTTTGTCGGTATTTGCGGCGTAGTTGATCGTTGCGTTAATGACACGGCTATCATCGACACCCCAATTACCAGTAATGCAATCCCAATAACTAGGAATGCCGCCCTCGAATTCATTAACCATAAATCACACGGCATACTTTAATGCTTTACCATAAAATCGATGGCCAATGCGATACGCCTTTTAAATACCGCACTTAGGTGGTTAGGGCGTGCTGACCTACGTACTTGGTATCATGCTTGCGGTGGCTGCGTCATTCACCTGGGCAGTATCGCCAATACTGTATAGGGTTGGCGCGACGGATAGCGCACTTAATGACTTGGTATCCAACTCCCTGGGCGCCTTCATACTCGCTGCACCATTCATACTACTTAAGCCGCCGCTAAATGGTGGTGCCTGGCTATATGGAGCCCTATTCGCAGTCCTCGGCCCAGTCCTCGGCACGTACGTATTCCTAATATCACTTAGGTACGCCGATGTAGGTATTGCCAATGTAATATCCTACTCCTACGTGGTCATCCTGCCCCTGCTAATGCTCGTGGTCAGCCCGTCGTACCTGGCCTATACGTGGCCTGCCATACTAATAATGATAGGCCTATACCTAATAATGGGCTCCGGCAGGGGGACGATGTATGGCTACTTCATGGCATTACTATCTGCCGTACTCTACGCATTCTCCTTCTTAGCCCTGTACAGGGCTTATGAATACACGAATCCCTGGGGCATAATATTCATTAGGGGCGTAACGCTCATGGCCGGGGCATTACTACTGAAGACCGTGATTGGGGGTCCCAGGTTTAGGTTCAGTGGTAAGGTATTTCTAGCAGGGCTGATTAGTTATGGCATTGGCGGCCCACTATACGTACTCGCCGTGAACTACTTAGGCATTGCCGTACCCACCCTAATAACTGCTCTATCCCCCGTGATAACCGAGGTTCTGGCGATTGCCAGACTTAATGAGAGATTGAATGTGAAATCGGCAATAGGCTTCGCCGCAGTCACAATGGGTATAGTAATGGCATCACTAATTGGCGCTCAAGTTTAAATCCAGGGATGTGACTATCCACCCTGGTGATGAGGGGTCGATGATGTGATGATTGGTGATTTGGGAAGAGACGAGCTGATAATTCAATGGTAATTCCATACCATCAATAACAATGATTTAATTACCTAAATTGGGTAGGCAAAATTTATTAATTTAAAAATTATTAATGCATAATGGCTGGCGCAGTTCTCGACGAGTTCTTAAAACAAAGAAATATGCTCCTAAACGTGGGTAGTTATGAGGAGGCTAGGGCAAGTTTCCGATGGCCACCGCCTGGCGAGTTTAATTGGGCTGTGGATTACTTCGATAAGTACCTTGCCGAGACAGCCACAAACCCAGCCCTCATTTACATAAACGATGAGTTATTTAAGACCGGCGACTCAAGAGCCTTTAGTTACCAGGAGCTTAGGGCCCGGTCCAATAAGTTGGCCAACGCCCTCACCGAGTTGGGCATTAACCGTGGTGACGTGGTCATGGTCATGCTCAATAATAGGCCGGAGCTTTTCGAATCCTTCCTAGCACTCATGAAGATGGGCGCGGTTATTGCGCCGGCAACCACGTTATTACTCCCAATGGACATTGAGGATAGGGCGGCCAGGGCCCGCTTCAAAGCCATCATCGCGGATCCCGAGACCGTCAGCAGGGTTGAGCAAATTAGGGATAGGCTTGAGAAGCTTGGCGTTAAGTACTTCATAACCCTCGGTAAGCCGGGCCCCGGCTGGATTGATTATTACGAACTAACCAGTGGCAAGTCCGAGAATTTCTCGGGAGTTAGGACGAGGACGGATGAACTACTGTTGATATACTTCACGTCCGGTACGACCGCAAAGCCCAAGATGGTGAGGCATACTCATTCGAGCTACCCAATTGGTCACTTAACGACCATGTACTGGGTCGGCGCAAAGCCCGGTTATAGGCATATGAACATCTCAAGCCCTGGGTGGGCCAAGTGGGCTTGGTCTACGTTCTTTGCCGCGTTCAACGCCGGCGCGACGACAGTGGTTTATGACTATAGCGGTAGGTTTAGCGCCGCCAATCACCTAAAGGTTCTTGAGAATTACGGCATAGACACCCTATGCGCACCACCCACGGTCTGGCGCATGATAATACTGGAGGACTTGACGAGGTATAACCTAGACAAGGTCAAGAGCTTCGTCAGCGCGGGTGAGCCGTTAAACCCCGAGGTTATTGAACGCGTTTACAAGGCCACGGGTAAGTACATACGTGATGGTTATGGCCAGACAGAAACCACACTCGTGGTTGGTAACTTCCCTGGCATGAAGATTAAGCCCGGCTCCATGGGTAAGCCAGCCCCTGGCTATGACGTAGTCCTAGTTGATGATGATGGGAATCCCGTGGGCATTAATAAGGATGGGCACGTAACGGTTAGGACGAGCCCAAGACCCGTAGGCCTAATGATAGGCTATGATGATGAGAATAAGAACAAGGAGGTATTTAGGCTGGGCCTATACTTCACGGGTGATGTGGCCTTCATGGATGAGGAGGGCTACCTATACTTCGTTGGACGTGCGGATGACGTATTCAAGTCAAGTGATTATAGGATTAGCCCATTCGAACTAGAGAGCGACTTACTGAAGCACCCAGCCATTGCGGAGGCGGCCGTCGTCCCGAGCCCAGACCCAATTAGGGGTTTCGTACCGAAGGCCTACATAGTACTTAAGCCAGGCTACATGCCGAGTAGGGACTTGGCCCATGACATCTTTAGGTTCATTAGGCTTAACATAGCCCCGTACAGGAGACCTAGGATCATCGAATTCGTTAATGAGCTCCCTAAGACCATCAGTGGTAAGATTAGGCGTGTTGAGCTTAGGGGCATTGAACGTGAAAAGAGGAGTAAGGGCATTAGGGGTGAGCATGAGTACTTCGAGGATGACTTTCCAGACATTAAGCAGTTGAGGGTGTGATGCCCAACCTAAATAAAAATGATTTTAAATCTAGCATAGCACCTACCCCCAATGTCCAGCGCAGTAAAGAGGATTAGCCTAGGAATTGAATGGCTCGACTATGCGCTACAGGGTGGTATACCACGCGGTAACTGGCTACTCGT
>DAXY01000071.1:0-378 GCA_002506645.1 Vulcanisaeta distributa
GGCGTAACGCCAGTCGGTGGTAATTGGGTATTGTCCAGTTTGAATGTTGTTCCTGAGTTTAGGGTTGATGAGGGCAAAGTAATTGTTAGGTTAACTGGCTGTGTTGAGGAGCCCATAATCAAGGTGGTGTGCCACACGGTCAGTATTGAGTTATCACTAAAGACAAGGCCTGAGGACGTTAGGGAAATACTCAGGAGGGCCTATTACGAATTGCTTGGGGCGCTGGATGCGAAAGTTAAGGCGGCCAGAATACTCGTACATTTATACAGGGAATTACTTAATTCATGTAAGGACGTCATTGGCGCTGAATGCTGATTTTACAGTGATTAATCTAAGCCTTATAAAATGCCATGAATCAGCAATTTAATGCCTTAAGCC
>DAXY01000071.1:550-2111 GCA_002506645.1 Vulcanisaeta distributa
GCTTATTGGGCATGACCTAAAGCCCATCGATATGGCTGGGCAATACTTGACCCAGCCAGGGCTAGGGTCAACCCGTAGGTTATTGATTCATTGATTAGGAACCCAGGACATACGTCATTGAGGGGCTTGGTGAGGAATTAGAGGTAATTAATCATTGATGACCTGCACTCCCCGTCCAACTCCTCAATCGAGGCGCCACCCACTAACTTCCCAGCAATCCTCCTCTTCAACTCATTGGCCATGTTGTGCGAGTGAAGTATTGGTATTGGCATTTGGGACCCAACGCACATCCTCCTGACAAGCTCCACGGCACTCCTAAGCGATACGCCATAACCAACACTCACGTATGTGGGCTTACTGGGCGCGCACCGTATTACCCAGCCGATGACCTCGTCACTGTCGACATCGAGTATTGGCCCCTCAACCCCATTAACCCTGCCGTAGAGTAGCGACTTGGCGACTCCTATGGTCGGCACCCTCATGCAAACGCCGAAGTGGCTGGCTATACCAAGCCTGTATGGGTGGGCCCTGCCGTGGCCGTCTATCAGGACTACGTGGGGCTTCCTCCTCAACCTCAGGTAGGCATTTACGACAGGCTTCAACTCCCTGAAGGATAGTAGTGTTGGTACGTATGGGAAGGTCACGGGGCCAACCCAACAACTCCACTCAATAATTGAGGAGCTGAGTAGGGAGTACGTACTGGCTATGGAGATACCGACCTCCAGGCCCCCACGGCTTATGTAGGCCACGTCAACCCCAGCCACTAGGTCAACGCGGTTGATGTCCACGAGGTCCTCCTCAACGACCCTACCCGCCAACGTTTTTTGAATGCTCCTCGCAACGTCTAGGTGGAACCCACTGGGTAGGCGAGACCTAACGTAACCCTCGCTCGGCCCCCTCGAAACCCTCACGATAACCCCCTCAACCTACTAATGTCTATGGAGAATGCCTTAAAACCAAGCCTCCTGAGTTCGAGGGCGCCCCACCGACTACTGAGTCCCTTGCTGCAGTATAGTACGTAGACCCTATCCCTACCCATTGCCTCGGCAGTGCCTATGAGCTCATTAACACCCACATTAATGGCCCCTGGGTAGTGCCAGGCCTCGTACTCGCCCCTGCTCCTTAGGTCTATGACCACGGCATTCTCAGGCACGTGGTCAATGACCACATCATCGGTCAGGGGCGTTAACTCATTAAGGACCTCATCTATGGAACTGGCCCTAAGGGTAACTACACTATTGACTAGCCTACTCATGAGGTCACCACCTAGCTTCTCGAATTCCTCATCCAACTCGGTAATCGTGACCCTGGTCCTCGGCTTCTCGGAAAATATTGCGCAAAATTCCTCAGTCCTCATGGACTCCTCGTAGGTGCCAATACTCCTTGCGTAGTTCACAATCTCGTCCTTGTCAAGGCCAATCAACGGCCTGTATATTGGCAGGTCAATGCCATGTTCAATAGCCGCCAGGTTATGCAGCGTCTGCGACGATACCTGCCCCAGGGACTCGCCGGTCACAAGGCCCAGGGCGCCTATGGACTTGGCGATCCGTGAGGCGACCCC
>DAXY01000071.1:2147-4295 GCA_002506645.1 Vulcanisaeta distributa
CTGATCAATGGCGAGCAATCGATTATGAAGAGCCTCGGGTCATAACCAATGGACCACCTGGTGAATAATGCCCTAGATACCCTGAGGAAGTTTATGACATCGATTGGGTAGGCCAATGAGCAGAACAGGGCATCCACGTAGGAACCCCTCCTCATCATGAACCAGGCGGCCACCGGCGAGTCGAAACCGCCCGATATCAACGCCAATAACCTGCCCTCCGAACCCAGGGGCAAGCCGCCAGGCCCATTAATGACCTCATTGAATAGGTACGCCCTATCACCCCTAACCTCAATAAACAACTCAACATCCGGTCTCTCAAGGTCAACACCGGCACTGAGCGGCTTAAGGGCTGCGCCGACGGCCTTGGCCACGTCAATCGATGTGAAGCCGTGCTGCCCAACCCTATGGACCCTAACGGCGAATTTCCTACCCCTAACCAACCCGCCCCACTCCCTAACCGCCGCATTGACTATGTCGCTCAACTCCCTAAACACGTACTCCCTGACCGGGGATAGGGACTTAACACCGAAGACCCTACTCACCACGTCAATGCAATCCCTAACCCTATCATCGGGTACCTCAACGAATAACCTGCCCTGGGACCTAACGACCTTACCCTCAACGCCAACCATCCTCAAGCCACTGATTATGTTACGCACGAGTAAGCCCTCCATCCTAGACCTAGTCCTAGACCCCTTAATCGCAACCTCGCCATACCTAACCATTATCAACGCCATACAGTAATTAAGCGCGGGTAAGGGACAATGAAATAAAAACCTATACCCAAGCAACGACCGCCTGTACCATTGCGGGCATTCGCCGACAGCCCCTTACGTTACCATTGTTGGTAATGCGATTTATGGGCATGGAACTACGCAGGCATAAAAATCGTAAATGCGATGAGGTGCTTAATCATGTACCCCGCCTTGGAGGAGCCAAGCCTCATCGGTGGGCATGGCCCAACTCAGCCAGCCCACGCCAGCGGGGCTGGGTAAATAATGCGTGTGGGGATTTTAGCCCTTCCACCCGTAAAGGCTTAAGAACTGGGGCAAAGGCCATTAATGGGTGATGTACCTCCACGGGACTGAGGATTGATGAGGTTGGTCTTTACTGACTTTCCATGTTAAGCCGCATCACAAATGATTGGCCATGTAATATGCAATTGGGTTGCGTTGGGCCGTGTTGGCGTGTTTCATAGTCGTAGTGGCTGTAGTGGTATTGTCTCCTCCGTAGTGCTGTTGTTCGTTATTGTCAGTATGTCAATGCCATCCCCGGAGACTGGGTCCCTGGATATGCTCTGGTTTATTGCCTTAATTGCCAGGTCCCTGGCCTCCTTAACCCCAATGCCCGGCCTATAGTTGCTCTCCAGTACTGCAATGGCCAGTTTTGTGCCCGTACCCACTGCGGCGTAGTCATCCTCAATTAACGAGCCCAGGGAATCCATTACGAAGAGGTGCGGCCCCTCATCATCGACGCCGCCCACGAGAACCTCCACGAAGTATGGGAGTACCCTATTGGAGAATAGTACGTATGATAGGAGCTTGGCCGCCGACCTAATGCTCGGCCTCGTCCTCGTGTCGAGGGCGTACAGCGACATGTAGGCCTTGGCTATCTTAGTGAGTACCTGCATGTCGGCCAGTATGCCTATTGAGGCTATGCCAATGTTATCATTAACCCTAAACACCTTCTTACCAGACCTACTGAACATGGTGAATCCATAGGCAACCCTCTTCTCGGCAGCCAGGACAACACCATCACTGGCCTTAATCCCCACGGCGGTCCCGGTTATTAATTCCTCAATTGATGACATCAAGCAATAATGGACAATCCCCTTAAAAAGTTATACCTAGCCAGTAATTACGTGAGCACACTCATTAAGGAAGAGGATGAGGTGCGCATTGAGTGCGACATGGACTATAGCAAGTACGTGATTAACGGCATCAACTACATACCCTGCACATTAAGGACGAACGAACTGGTCAGGGTCATGGACGTACTAATGAGCTACGTAAGGAGTGACGAGGCCCTAAACCAACTAATAATTAACATATCCGGCAATGACGAGCTTAGGATAGCCATACCAATAACGGTAACGGCCAGTGGAAAATCACCGGGTGAGGTAATAAACGAATTAATATACTTAATAAT
>DAXY01000071.1:4389-5378 GCA_002506645.1 Vulcanisaeta distributa
GAATTCGCCACCAAGTCATTGATTGGGGCATTGACGTATGTCGTTAGTGCGATTGAGGCAATCTATGTTTGGCTGCAATTACTTAATGGGAATGGGGATTACTACGACCTAGGGCGGTTGATCCTGGGATCCCTGGGCATGACGGGCATTGGCACGAAGTACCTGGGCCAGGGCCTAGTGCTTGGGCCGATGGTAATGAGCGGCTACTTACCCGTGATCATCGCATTACTAATAATAATTAACAATTCATTAATCGCCGCATACACATACAGATTGGGCAGGGCTAGGGGATTGGGGGCCATGCCCATCACAGCCGTTGTCATTGCCTCGGTAATCAACGCATCATTAATAACCATAACCACAAGCCCCTGGACACCCCAGGCAATAGCCACATCACTGGCCATAGCAACCTACTACCACGTCGATGTTGATGACAAGCCCACAAGCGCGGCCTTGGCGACACTAATCGCATTCCTAGGGCCAGGCACGGACCTACTAAACATCCTAGTCCCAACAACCCACTGGTTCATTAGGAGGGGGTTCAACGAATCGAGCCAGCACGTACTAACGATAGGGCTAATCGCATTCACATACTACTGGTTAGCCGGCGCATACTCCGTAATGCGCATGTTGACGGCACAGGGGGTGATTAACCAAGTAATTTACCTACTATCGACCACATCCTTCATTCAATTAGCCACGATAGGCACGGCAATACCCACATTAATAGCTGCCGTACTCGGCGGCGTGGGATTCACGGCAATTGCACCGGCAATCCTGGCAATAACGCTGGTTGAGGTGTTGGGGAGGTTACGTGAGGTTAGGCTGGCCGCGCTGGCTCTGGCCATGGCCATAATAATCACGGCATTGACAACGCCAATATCGCCAATGTGGCCGCCGTACCAGGGCACTGGGGCAATCAACACCAACTGGCAACCACTTAGTGGGGACTACGCCGCGATTTACAGCCTAGCATCACTGGCGCCAAA
>DAXY01000086.1:0-1569 GCA_002506645.1 Vulcanisaeta distributa
TTTTTATGTCGAGCTCCTTAGGTATGCCTCTACGTATTACCGTGTATATCGCGCCAGCATCAACAATATCATTAACTCCACTACCTTATTGGTCATGGTTGGATTGCCGGTCTTAACCTTGGTGAATCCTCTCGAGAATGCCTAAGCCTGAATTTAAGTAATTTTTAGCATGGGAGTGCCGGTGTTGGTTTTATCTCAATCGACGACTCCCTCCTCCGTTATCCTGAACGTGACCTCCCTCTCGGGGTGGTATGGTGAGTCAAATATCTTGGCAATCCTGACATTCTCCTTACCCTTCCTCAGCCAAACCCTGTAGGTGGCTCCGTGGGCGATCACATTACCGCCGGCCGGCTTCAGCGGGTTTCCAAAGAATACGTCTGGTTGGGCAATTACTTGGTTCGTGACCACCACGGCAACGTTGTATATGTCCGCGATCCTAAGTAGTTGGGCTATGTGGTGGTTGAGCTTCTGCTGCCTCTCGGCTAGGTTCTCCCTGCCGGGGTACTCGCTCCTGAAGTGGGCTACCAATGAGTCAATTATTATTAGGCCGATGTTCTCCTTCTCGATTATTTTCTTGCTCTCCTCAATTATCATGACCTGGTGGTCGCTATTGTAGGCCCTGGCGTATAGTATATTCTTCAGGGCCTCCTGTGGGTCCAACCCCCTGTACTTGGCCATCTGCATGATCCTCTCCGGCCTGAAGGTGTTCTCGGTATCCACATAGAGCGCCTTGGCCTTTAGACCGCCCTTATCCTCGGGTAGTTGAACCATGACGCTCAGTTGGTGGCATAGTTGCGTCTTGCCGCTGCCGAACTCACCGACGAATTCCGTAATGGCCTTGGTCTCAATACCACCACCGAGCAATTCATCTAGGGACTTAACGCCAGTGCTAATCCTCCTAATGCCCCTCCTCTTCTCATACAGTTCGTAGGCGGTTATGAATGGTGTTAGGCCGATGAGCTTCTGGGCAGCCGCAATTATTTGCCTAGCCCTATCCTCACTACCCAGTATTTCGGCTAATTCCTTAACGCTTGCGAAGGCAACGTCCCTAGCCGTGTTGTAGCCGGCCTCCCTAAGCTTCTGTGCCGTGACCTTGCCAACGCCCTCTATCTCCTCAACATCAACCATTGGATAACCACCGCTAACCGTTGCCGTAACCACGGTACCCCTCTCACCACCCTCCTCATCGGTTTCCCCAACCTCCTCAACCGGCTCCTCCTCAACCTCCTGCTCCTGCACCTTCTTCCTCCCCTTTGGCATGCTCTCCATTTAGGAATAAATGGTTATTACTTAAAAAACTAAGCAGTGAGGATGTGTGGAGTTCATCGAATACCAGCCCTAATCCTGAGCCACACGCCTAGGCAGGTTTCACGCCAAAGCCTATCGACATCATCACCACCCTCAGTGACGCGCCTCAATATTGATAATGCGTCATTGCCCGTGATTGCCGGCTTTACGTAGGCTACGTCATCATCATAGCCGCAGGTCGCCCTGAGCAACCTATCAACGGCCCTCCTACCAATGAACCTCCTGAGCTCATCCCACGTATAACCAACGTATCCCAGGGAC
>DAXY01000086.1:1619-4956 GCA_002506645.1 Vulcanisaeta distributa
ACCGTACTCATCAAAACCTTACCAATGCCCAAGCCCCTACACCCCTCAACAACGGCTATGTAGTAAATAACGCATAACCTGACCGAACCAACCACAATGCTGTAGTAAACGACGGCGCCTATGCTCGATCCATCAACAGTGGCGAGTGCCACGTGGCCCACCCCGTAATTAACGACGGCCTCGGCATACCTATAGGCCGAGCCGAAGGACTCCCTCAATATTGGCCTGGCATAACCTAGCAACTCCCCATTGTCTATGAGCACGGTGATTGGGCCGTCGCAATTCATTAAGATTCCCCAGGCCTTAACGCCGTTAATGATTGATGTGGGTAGGTAATTAATAATGGCGTTATTGATTATACCCTCCTGCCGCGCCTACCTCCAGGCGGCCTAATGGTGTCTGTCGGTATTGGCGTGACATCCTCAATACGCCCAATGATTAGGCCAGCCCTGGCCAGGGCCCTGATCGCGGCCGCCGCGCCTGGGCCTGGAGTCTTTGGTCCGTAACCACCCGGCGCCTTGACCTTGATGTGCACGGCATTTATGCCCCTACTCATGGCGATTTGGGCGGCCTTGTACGCGGCCATCATGGCCGCGTATGGGCTTGGCTTATCCCTATCGGCCTTAACCACCTGCCCACCGCTGACCCTGGCCACGGTCTCCGCGCCTGTCAAGTCAGTAATTATTATGATGGTGTTGTTATAACTAGAGTAGATGTAGGCAACACCCCACCTAAGCTTCTTAGCACCGCTTACCTGCGTTGGCTTTACCTCGGGCAACTGCGTTGGTTGTGGCGCCTGTTGCACGGCCTGCGTACCTTCCTGAACCTCCTCAGTTGCCTTCTCGGTACTTCCCTCCGACATTCGGTTGTTGATGCTTTTGCTCATTTTATAAATTTTCTCGCTATTGATTAGCGAATGCCCCCATACTCTCGATAATGCTCGCCATGTGGCTTGTCCCAACCCTAAACCTCATTGGGTCGGGTTCCCTCTCCGCCGCCCTCATTAGTTCGAGGACTTGTTGGTAGGTCCTCACGCCGCCGGCTACCTTAATACCAATCCTTGGGTTGTACCTCCTCGATAATTCAGCCATTAACCTCACATTATCGACTTGGGCGCCCGCCTTATTGCCGAGTTTCTCCGCGTAATCCTTCTCCTCAAAGCCCGTGCTCGTCTTTATGAAATCAGCCCCGGACAGCATGACAATCCTATACAACTCGAGCTTCTCCTCCCTAGTGGTGTAGGCATCCTCAACAATTATCTTAATGACCTTACCCTCCCTATGGGCGGCCTCAACCACCGCATTGATATCATACTCAACGTCGCCCCAAAGCCCGGACTTAACGAGACTTATAGGGGCCATTACGTCGAGTTCATCGGCGTATTGCGAATAGCGCTTGATGGAGTCTATCCTAGCCTCCGTCGTGCCTGCGCCAAATGGAAAATCAACGACGGTAACTACCTTGAACCTGTAGCCCTTACGTGCCATGTACTCCCTGGCATACCTAAGGAATACTGGGTTTATTGCTATTGAGTAGGCGCCGTACCTTGCCGTGTTCTCAATCAAAGCCTCAATATCCCTCACGGAGCCGTAGGGCTTTAGGTAAGTATTGTCTATTAAACCCACGATATTCATTACGCCAACCACAGCTTAGACCCATTAATGCTTTATCACCTAAAATACTTATTAATCATTGAATCACGTTGGTTATGGTATGAGCGAGCCAACGATTAAGTCCGTCAAGGTCCTAACCGTCATGGGGAATTTCGAGTGGCCGATTGTAAAGGTCGAGCTCAGTAACGGGCTTGTTGGCTATGGGGAGTGCCATAGGGGTCCAGGGATTAAGGAGGTCATTAAGAGGGCGGAGGAATTAATTAGGGGTAGGGAGGTTAATGTTGAGTACCTGCTCAGACTAATTAGGAAGCACATACCAAACTCGGAATGGGGCGTGGTTAACAACGCAATTAGCGGCTTGGAAACAGCGCTTTGGGACTTAAAGGGGAAGTTAACGGGCCTGCCTGTCTATGAATTACTCGGTGGGAAGGTCAGGGATAGGGTGGCCGTTTACGCCGACCTACACGCCGGCGCAGGCATTGCGGAGACTGGCGGCAAGAGGTGGGTCGAGCTCGCCAGCACCGAGGTCGCGTATAACGTTGAGAATTACATAAAGAGGGCGAGGGAGGCCATGGGGATGGGGTTTAGGTACATCAAGTTTGATGTTGATGTTCCGGAGGGCATGATGGAGACTGAGTTCGATAGAACCTTCGGCATGAGGATTATTAAGTTCGTGACATCATTCATAGGCGGCGTTAGGGATGCCGTTAAGTACGACGTAGACATAATGATTGATGGCCACTGGGCATTCAGCGTGCCTACGGCGATAGCCATAGCCAGGGAGTTGGCTAAGTACGAGGTCTTCTGGTTCGAGGACCCAGTACCGCCGGAGAACATCGATGCAATGAGGGAGGTTAGGCTCAAGTCACCCGTGCCCATAGCCACGGGTGAGAAGCTTTACAGGCTTTCGCAGTTTAGGGAGTTGATTGAGGGCGGTGCCGCGGACATAATACACCCGGACGTTCAGAGGCTCGGTGGATTACTCGAGATGAAGAAGATAGCCTACCTAGCCGAGGAGTACTACGTGCCGGTGGCGATACATAACATATCAAGCCCAATAGGCACCATGGCCAACGCCCACGTGGCAGCCACGATTGGGGATTTCATAGCCATTGAGTGGCACGCCATTGACCTGCCCTGGTGGCCCGACATGGTTAGGGAGGGCATGATCATAAAGGAGGGCTACATAACGCCGCCCAAGAGGCCCGGCCTTGGGGTTGAGCTGAACGAGAGGGTTGCCGCGGAGCATGCGAAGGATCAAAACGAGGTTAGGGAGTTCCTTTAAGGGTTAAAAGTGGCGAGGGCCTGTATTAATGGGTGATGAGTGAGCCTCGATCATCGAATCGATGAAGAAATCGAACCGGCTGACAATCACTGCTGCGTAGGTACCATACCTAGTTTCGGCTTAACAACCTGCTTCATGTAATCAACAAGGTTAGCCTCCTCAAGCGCCTTAAGAACCTCCTCATCGCTGGCCCCCCTCTTGATATTTACCTTATACTCCGTCGGCTCAATGTGCTTGACGTTAACGGCCCTCCTCTTAACACCAGTTAGGGACTTGGGCCCCGTTATTATTACGAAGTTCTCATCCTTAATATCCACAATGACGCACTTCCTACCAGCCTCCCTACCGGCAACCTTCACGCAGACCCTGCCGATGTCGAAGACCCTAGGCATCAAGCACGGGTAATGCGAGGCTTTATAAGCATTTCATGGCATTTGGC
>DAXY01000068.1:0-8866 GCA_002506645.1 Vulcanisaeta distributa
CCAGGATTGGATTACGCGATGCAACCATCGCTATTGTCCAGAAATTAATGATGCCGTTGAGGTTTGGATTAGATAGGGCAGCCGTGATGAACCTAAAGCCCAGCGAGTAGTACATGGCCTCGAAACCGAGGGTTAGGAAAACCAGCGTGAACAGGAATGCCACAGGCACGTTCCAGTTAAGCGCGTTCTTACCCCTTATCTCGGAGGCTATGGCAGGCCCAGCATTCAGCCATGGGTAAACATAAATCGCGAAGAAGGGCAGTAGCATCAGTATCGTATTCATGGAGAGGTAGGGCCCTGAATAGCTGCTGACGACCTTAGCGTATGTATACCCACTCGGCAATAATGCAGTTACTGCACTTATGACCTGGGATTTAGGAGTTATGAAGAGCGTTATTATTGCAATTACTAACCCAAGTAGTGATAGTGTTGTTAATGCTGTCATTAGCCTAATTCCATACTTAGTGCCCAGGATATTCGCTAGGACTATCACTGCGAAGAACGCGATGCCTACGCCGATCTCCTGCATAGTAGTCAGTGAAACGCCTATCCCCAAGGTCGATAGTACGGATTCCAACTGAAAAACCGCTGCTAAGGCTATTAATGCGTAGTACGCAAGACTCTCTACTATGAAACCAAGGACTAGCCCATTAGTTAGCCAGGCAAGCCTCGGCCCAAGGGCCCTACCCAACCATACGTAGTCCCCACCAACCCTCGGTATGTACCTGATCAATACTGAGTATACGATTACCTGGGGTAGCGCGAGTAGGGCTGCTATTAGTGATGCGTATGTTAGGTTTGCCCCCGTGGTTGTTGGTAGGGCGGCCAGTGTGAAGCCCACGGTACCCAGGGCAACACCCACAGACATATTAGCAACATTCACCGAAACAGAATCCCAAAAACCAACACCCCTAACCAAACCCGTAGACTCCCTAACAAACACCCCTTCCCTACTCATCATTACAACAATTATTTTAAATAATTTATAAACACTTCGCCTATTGATTACCGTTATTATTTAAACAAATAATTAAATAATAAGCCAGAGCATAGCTTATAAGCCCGCAATTAATGCTTCGTCAACGTGTTTGAGGTGGAGGTTAAGTACAGGGTGCCTGGTCATGATGCCATTAAAAACAAGCTGAAGGAATTAAATGCGAAATTCCTCGAACACACCGAGGAGACAGACATATACTTCAATAGCCCGGTGAGGGATTTCGCAAAGACCGATGAGGCGCTTAGGGTTAGGATCTATGGTGACGGAACGGTGGTGTTGACGTACAAGGGCCCACGCATTGGCAGTGTTGGTAAGACCCGCGAGGAGCTTAGCGTAACAATTAATGACCTAGAAAACCTCCTGGAAATACTCAAGAGACTTGACTTCAGGGAGGTGGCTAGGGTCGTGAAGAGGAGGGATGTATATAATTATGAGAATTTCACGATATACGTGGACACCGTTGAGGGCCTGGGCTACTTTGTCGAGGTCGAGACCATGACTAATAATAGGGAATTGATAAATAAGGCAACGGAGGAGGTCCTACAACTTGGTGATAGGCTGGGCCTAAGTAGGGACTGGATTGAGAGGAGGACTTACCTAGAGCTTGTGCTTGAGAAGGGTGTGAATAAACCTTAATAATTATATTACGGCTTTACCCACTGTGCATTTTGACAACGTCATAATAGTGGAGGATGATTACAAAAACTACTACCCACTATCAATAAGCACCCCACTTAGTGACTTAGTGGTTGGTGGTCTCCGATACTACGAGCACGTTGCATTATGGTTAATGAGCCTGGGGCTCGATGCCGGCATATACGTCGTTACTCGCGATTACCTGGCCAGGTATTGGCGGGGCATTGCGGATTCAATACTCTCTAGGCTTAATTTGAAGTACTCAATAAAGTACGTTGAAAGTACCGAGGATATTAATGGGACGAACCTGCTAATAAGGACGTCATTAATACCGAAAATAGACGTATTGAATAGGTTAATGAGTAATGTGGGGATGGGGACCGAAATTAGGTGCGGCAATAGGGTACTACTCAGCATCGTGAGTGATAGGCATGATGAGGGTAGGAGGGATGTTATTAATGATTGTGATTTACCAATGGCTAATGGTATTTGGTCCCTAATTAAGTGGAATGTGGAACTACTCCGTAGTAATTCCAAGTACTTAGTGAGGGTTCTTGGTGGTAATACCGTGAATTCCGACATATCGAAGAATGCAATAATAGATGAGAGGGTAGGTAATGTGATTGCGATAAACGCCTCAGTCGAGCCATTGGCGTATGTTAAGGGGCCATCACTACTGGGGCCTGGGTCGAGGGTGTTACCGCATGCGTATGTTAGGGAGGGCACAATCCTTTATATGAATAACGTGGTTGGTGGTGAGGTTAAGAATTCAATAATGGACATGCATAGTCTCAAGGAGCACTTTAGCTATTTGGGCGATTCATACGTTGGTAGGTGGGTTAACATCGGCGCCGGCTCGGTGACCTCTAACCTGAAGAACACCATCGGCGTCATTAGGTACATGGGCATTGACACGGGCATGATTAAGCTTGGCTCGGTAATTGGGGATTGGGCTAAGGTTGGGATTAACACGTCAATAATGAGTGGTAAGTACATTGGGCAGGGGAGTAGTGTCATTGGCCTTATTAGGAGGGATGTTCCGCCATTCAGTATGTGCGTAAATAATGATTGCGAGGTGCTTAGGGTTGAGAAGGCCGTGGAGATTTATAGGAGGTTTGCCGAGTTGAGGAGAGCTGGAACTAATGAAAATGAGGTAGAATTGATCAAGATTGTTTATGACACATCACTCCATGAACCTCCTCCTTAACTCCCTCTTCTCAAGCTCGTGAATCACGAGTACCAACTTATCAATGTCGCTGATCTTCGGTAAGAACTCCTCAATATCCTCAACCCTAACCCTACTGGACAGGGCTAGCACTGCCAACTTGCCGTACCTACCCACGAGTTCCGCTGTCTTGTTTATTTGCTCAATGACCTCATTATCCTCGGACCTAGCCTTACCCTCCCTCCACCTCTTTATAACCTGCCTAACCCTCTCCTCATCAACCTTCAACGCGCCAAGCCTCTCTGAACCGCACTGCGGGCACCTTGGCCTATCGGGTAAGTCCTTATTTCTGACGGATCCAACCCAACCGCAGTTGGGGCATACCAGGGTCGTTGACTCATTCAGCAGCCTTGCCTTAACACTCTCCCTAACCAACTTATCGAGTCTCTCAGGCGCCATTACCTCAAGCCTATGGCTTATCTTATCCACAACCTCCCTACCCATTGGGCTGAACTCGCTCCTCTCGACAGTTACCAACTTCCTCTCACCATCAATCAGCGACCTAAGGAACATGTAGGTATTGTCAAGGTCGAAGTCGCTAGTGAGGACTTCCTTAAGTGTCTCGGTGAAGACAGGCGACCCCTTGTAAAGTTCTACCAGGTTGGATATTGCCAGATCACTTAGTTCCCTATCCTTCTTAATGACATTGAACCTCCGCGCAACATGGACAAACTTCCTCTTGAATATGCCCGTCCTCGTTATTGCCCTCATTGCGTAATCAATGAATGTCTTCTCGTCCATGCTGGCCACGTCCATTATCGTATGTACTATTAGCGCCGTGTCAATGCCGGGCCTCGGTAATTGCAGTATGATGGCATACGCATCCTGCTGAACACCCACTGGATAACCAAGCCTCTCCGTTAGTATTTCACCGAGCATCCTAGCTATCGTCCTATTAACCAACGTACCTGCATGTGTGTAAAGCACTATTAAGTCCCCAACACGCTCAAGGAGGACAAGCCTATGCGAAGGCACCGGAACCCCGCTCTCCATGTGCTCCATAATCTTATATGCCACGTACCTCATCGTGTCCCTTGAAACGCCGAGTTTTGTTGAGAACATGTCCGCAGCCGTCTCAGGGCCTACCTTGGCTATGTAATTGCTCATCTCCTCCTTAATGTTACCAACGTCTTGGGCCACCTCGAAGGGTACCGGTATCTCCTCACCAACCCATGATGGTATTGCACCCACAGTGTCCTTGGCAGGGGCCACGTATATGGTGTCGCCAACGATCTTCTGCAGTACCCAAACACCACCCCTAAATACGAACTTAACGCCTGGCTCCCCATACTCCGCCACGAATGCCTCGTCAAGGACACCAATGGGCTCCCCACTACCCTGATTAATAACTAGGTAGTGCTTCTCATCCGGTATCATGGACATTTGGTCAAAGAAGTACCTATACATCTCCCTCCTGGCCCTAACACCGCTTGGCTTCAGCACCACGCCCTCATCCTCAATGAAGTAGGCAAGCCTTGGGTTGAGGACTTCACTCATGAATCTAAGCACGCCCTTGAGCTCCTCAATAGATAACTTCCTATATGGATAGGCCCCCCTTATTAGGTTATAAAGTTCATCAATCGTCCACCTACCCTTAATCATTAATAAGCTGACTATTTGGTGAACAAGCACGTCATAGGGCTTATCAGGTATTTGCGTGGTCTCGAGAAGCCCTGACCTGGCCCTGTTTATTATTGCCACGGCCTCGAGGGTGTCGTTTAAGTCCTCAGTTATGACGACGCCCCTAGGCACCTTATCGAGCCTATGGCCACTCCTACCAATCCTCTGGACAAGCCTAATCACTTGGTGTGGGGATAGGTACTGGATAACGAAGTCCACGCGGCCGATATCAATACCCAATTCAAGGCTTGAGGTCGCTATCACGGCCTTCAACTTACCATCCTTAAAGGCCCTCTCCGTGGTTACCCTAGAGACCTTGGATAAGGAACTGTGGTGTATGCCCACTGAGTCATAGCCAAGCATTGCGAACCTATACATTAGTAGTTCGGCCATGGACCTCGTGTTTACGAAGACTATCGTTGCGCCATTACTGCTTACCAAGTCCTTAATCACCCTAAGCCTGGCGACCGCGTCTGGGTATAGGTAGGCGTTTTTGGCCATCTCCTCATCCTCCTTACTCGGCTCTGGGTGTAGTACATCCAGCCTCATCTCCCTAACAATACTCGACTGAACAATGTCGCACTCATCCCCATTACCGACCAGGAACTTCGCAACCTCCTCCGGACTACCCACGGTCGCGGACAAACCAATGATCTGGGGCTTCCTACCAATAAGCCACTTAATCCTCTCAAGGGTCAACGCTAATTGTGTACCCCTCTTATCCTCGGCGAGTTCGTGAACCTCGTCAATGATTATCCACCTAAGTCTCGCTAAGTACTCCCTCAGCCTCTTACCCGCGAGGATTGCCTGGAGGGTTTCCGGCGTCGTTATGAGCATCTGTGGCGGGTCCCTGCTCTGCTTAACCCTATCGCTCGGGTCCGTATCACCATGCCTAACGCCAACCTTAACACCAACCCTCTCACCCCACCAAACAAGTCTATCAAGTAGGTCCCTATTCAAGGCCCTGAGGGGCGTTACGTAAAGTACGTATATGCCCTTCTCCATAAACTCGCCCTTATCCATGCCCCACCTGAGCATCGAGAGGATGGGCAGCACCGCAGCCTCCGTCTTACCACTACCCGTAGGCGCGATGATTAGTACATTACGGCCACTCAATATCCTTGGTATGGCCAGCCTCTGCGGCTCAGTGGCCCTTAGGAAGCCCTTCTCAATAAGTGCTGATTGAATTACAGGGTGAAGTAGCCTATAAACATCGTCCAAATCCCCAGTGGACGTGGAGGATTTAACATTATATTCACTCATTGCACCGACACTATTCAATTATCACCATGGGCCTTACCGGTTTTAAACCATTTGCTTCAGTTAAAATGAAAGTCAGAAACACGAAACTTATAAATAGGGGGATGAGTCAGTAAATATTACCTTTAGCGGCAACGTAAACCTAATATTAACCCACACCCGGTGAGGATGTGATGCTTAAGTGCAGTGCCTGCGGCTCAACTAGGGTGACGGTCCTAATCAATGGGAAACCATACTGCACATACTGCGGGGCTAAGATACTGAGGACGCACTTAGTGAGGACCCTAATTAACATGAAGAGGGAGGGATTAATAACATCAATAGTGAATGCGGAGGAGTACGAGGACCCCCAGTGAGGAAACTATAATAAACCAGAAAAATCACACACCCGCGATGGTTAAGCGCGGATTAATAATCATGGCGTTCCTACTCGTAATGGTCATGATCGCGGCCACGCCATTAATGGGTAACGCCGCGGGTAATTACTTCGTAATGAAACTGAATAATGAAATTAACAAGGCACTAAGCGAATGTGGGGTAAACCCCTCAACCGTATTTATAACGTCGAGGGCCGTTACAATAACAAACACGTCAGTAATACTTGACCTAAGCTTAAGCAATGATTACACCATTAAGGTGGTTATGAACCTTGCTAATAGCCAACTACCAATTAATGAAGTGAATATAACAGTGCTCAACAACAACCTCAGGGCTTGCAGCTCGGTGTTAGTGCCTATGGGCAACGTTAGTGGGGCTTATAGCTATGCAATACAAAGATCCAACTACTTTATTGAGTTATTATCGTACAGCGGGCCGACGCCCACCGTTATGAATAGCACAGGCTCATTAGTGATTTATGGGACGACAATCAACTCAGCAGTTATAATACCCACGACGGCGGGTAACATAATCTGTAACACGGGCTCGCCCTCCATACCCGTGTACATAGTCTATGCATTGGACAGCCCCATAATGTACGTAATACAACCGCCCAAGCCAATAACATCAATGCTCTGTAGGTACAGTCAATCATTAAGTGTTAGTTACCTACTAATGGCCTTACTCATTGGGATAGCTACAGCATTGATTTACGAGGCGGTAGTCGCAATGAGGGTGGGTCGCCTAAAAATTACTCAATAACCAATTACCCAAGGCCCTAAAGGCCCTAGCCCTGTGGGACAGCTTGTTCTTAACCTCAATACCCAGCTCGGCGAAGGTCTTATCATAACCCTCAGGTATGAATATCGGGTCGAAACCGAAACCACCCGTTCCCCTAGGCTCCATCGCTATCCTACCACTTACAATGCCTGTGAATAGTTTAATACCGATCCCCGGACCGCATAGGCCGACCACGGACTTAAAGTACGCGGACCTATCATCAATGCCGCTCATTAACTTTAGAATCCCCGTAAGCCCTATGGTCCTATAGGCGTAGGATGAGTATGGGCCTGGGAATCCATTTAACCTAGTTATGAATAGCCCATCGTCCTCAACCACGAAATACCCATTGGCATCATCATTGCATATTTCCCTCAAGGCATTGCTAACTATATTTTCTAAATCATCACTTTGTATTTCAACCTTCCTATGGCTGGTATCGATCATGAGACTTATTCCAAACTCCTTAAGTATTAGGGAGGCTTCGCGGAATTTGTACTCATTACTCGTTACGAAAAATATTTCCATACCCCCATTTTAATAAATCGACATTATTTAATAATTTATTTCCAGGGGCCTACTGTACGTTAACGCCGCTATAGTCAAGGACCTTCTTCAACAAATCACTTTCTGGGGGCACGCCTATGAATTCCACATTACCGACGTCCTGATCCTCCCTCTTAAGTACTACCGTGGGCACTGCCGTCACTTGATACGCATCGGCAATGTCGCTTTCCTCGTAAGCCTCCACGGTCGTTGATATAACCTTACCCTTACTATCGTAGGCAAACATATTTGCCATTAAAACCGCGTATGGGCAGTATGGGCATGATGGCGTGACCACGGTCATGACCTCAACCCTCTTACTATTGCTCGAATTTATTAGCGCCTCAAGCCCCTTCTTAGTCCTTGGCCTAAGCTTCGTCTCGCCGACGGATATCCTCACTATCGTCTCTATGAAGGCCCTGACCTCCTCACCAAGTGGTGCGCCTAAGTACCTGATTGAACCATCAAGTAGGTAAATAACGGGGACTCTCTGCGGCTCTACGTTATACTTAGCAAATTCATCGCTATTTTCCTCATACTTTATCTTCCTCAGTACTAACTTGCCTGGAGGTGCTAATTCGGCCAGTAAGTCCAGTAGCTCCTCAGTTGGTACGCACCAGTTGGTGTCCCTATTACCGCAGGTCTTGCTTGTGAAGAATAGAACCTCGATTGGATTCTTCATTTGCGAGAGTATCTCCTTTATTATTTCCTTGGTCTCTTCATCAACCTCTATATGAGGCACCTCAACCGCGCCCTGGGGCTTCTCAAACGGTGTTGCGGACATTCCGTCTTCGTAGGAAGTAACCTCTATAAAAAGCCTTTTTTCCGATTATTTTCAGTAGAATGTGCTCATGACTTACTAGCCCTCTTCCTCCGCCTAGACTTTGCCTTCTTCCTACTCCTCTTTTTCTTCCTCGCCTTCCTCCTGGCCTTCTTAACCTCCTTTACCTCACTCGAGACCTTGTCAATCAACTCCTTAATTATACCACTCGAGACCCAGGAATTAGCCTTGCTAACCTCATTATCTATCACATCGTTAATTAGTGATTGCCCAACGTGGTCAGTACCGACCAGCAACACCTTAGCCAATGCCTTGCCAGGGTCCAGGTTGATCATGCCGGTAAACTCCTCACCAAGCCTCTCCCTAATGTACCTCCTCAACTTCCTATATTTCTCCTCACTAAAGCCTTTAACGTACAGCGCCTCCACAAGCGTAGATTGATCATCCTTGATGAATATGAACCTCAGATCATCACTGCCAACTTCCCGGATCACGTTCACGATTTCGATAATTAAAAAACACTAATAAGTCTTACACAGCGCCTGGTACGTCGGCTCAATCGTGCCGGCCAAGCCGTAATAGATATCGTGTCGATCAGCACTTAAAGGAATCCTCATCGATTCAGCGAGGTGAAGCGTCTTCA
>DAXY01000068.1:8982-9646 GCA_002506645.1 Vulcanisaeta distributa
GCGAATTGATGATGCAAGGACTTAAGTACTGATTGGTGAGGAGGAACCCACGTGCTGAGTCTATCCACCCGTCCCACGTGCAGGGTTCCTTTATATGCCGGCTCGGTCAATAGGTGCTGAGGATTACCTGTTGAGTTATACCAGGCCTAGGCGCCTAAGTAGGTCGTACACGTTATGTTCAGGGGCTAATTTCACATAGGCCTTCTTCTCACCAGTCATTGTTATTACCGTATTTACCTTCTCAACCTTAACGTTGTACGCCTTCTCCACGTAGTCCCTAATCTCCTTCTTCGTAGCATTCCTCGGCACTATGATCGTCAGCTTATTCTCCCTCTCCGCAAGTCTGAGACTCTTCTCTGTTAATACGAACCTCACGATCATGCCCATCACCCCATGAATAAGCCCCTGCGCAACTCCTCGATGGCGCCCAACGTCCATACTGTTNNGTTAACCTACCCGGAACACCGCCGGGTGCCAGGTACAGCACACTCAAGTTCCTCACGGCCACGGCATCAACACCCGGTAGGTTTTTGGCAACCTTGATGATGGGCGCATCCGTCGTTGACGTCACGATGAGTAGGCTCTTGCCCTCCTTATATCTCCTACCCCTCATCTTGCCCTTACCAGACCTAACCCTGACCCTCTCGGCAACCCTCTCGACATC
>DAXY01000068.1:9698-19568 GCA_002506645.1 Vulcanisaeta distributa
AAGTGGTATCTGAGGAACCTTATCGACAATGTGGCCTCTGGCGATGACCAAGTCCTTGATTGCGGTTGCGGCTATGGCGGACCTAATCGCCTTCCTACGCTCCTTCTTATTGATCCTCTCGTGAAGCACCTTCTCAACCTTGGGTGGGTGGGCCCTCCTGCCCTTAACAACGTTTGGCGCGAACCTGGCCGTCGGCCACAGGCTACCCTTAACCCTAGGCACTCTCGCGAGGCCAAGCCCTATGCCGAAGCTTATAGCCGTGGTCCTCTTACCGGCCATCGGGTCCGTACCCTTGGGCTGAAGCCTAGCCGTTAATGCGCTTAGGTAAGCCCTAAGTATTAAGTCGGGCCTTACTGGTTCGAGGAATTGCTGGGGAAGTTGAACATCACCAACGGCATTACCACCTAGATCAAGCACCTTCACGGTAGTCGGTACGGCATACCTCGGCCTTATCAATGGTGATAGGTCTAGGGACACCATGATCACGCACCTTGCAGTGGCTGTGTTGATAGCCAGACTATTTGAACCTTACCGGTTGGGTATGTCGGTGGTCTAGGCCTAACCGGGAATCTAAGCGTGACGAGTCTCTTAATGGCGCCAGGTACTGTCCCCTCAAGAACTACGTATGGGCCCTTGATAATGCCGTAGTGCGGGAAGCCCGAGCTCGGCGTCACCTCAGCGCCGTTCTGCCCAATCCTCAATATTCGCTTATTATACTCAGTCCTCTTGTGAAGCCCCATCTGGCCTGGCCTCGGGGTTGTGAAGGTTAGTGCCGGGTTCTGAGGCCCAATGGCCCCAATCCTCCTATAGCCCTTCCTATGCTTGTGCCACTTGGGCAGTATCTTAACGTTGAACCTCTTAACAACGCCTTGCCAACCCTTACCCTTCGTTATCGCCGTTACATCAACGTATTGACCCTCGCTGAATACGTCGTTTATGTTTATGTCCTTACCGAGTATTGAGTCCGCAAACTTGATCACTTGGTTAATATCGTCAATACCGCCAATGGGTATCTCCAGGATCTCGGGCGTCTTCTTACCAATACCACTAAGCCTCGGTTGCGTGGCAACTATAGCCCTAACCTCCGTTATTAGGTCCACGTTATCGAGGATCTTCTTCATCATCTCCTCCTTATTGAACTTCTCAGGAAGTACGGATATCTTCCTAAGGACGTCCCTTGGCACATCCGGCATCCAGACCTCGCCAAGGCTCAGCTTTAGGTTCTTCCAGGGATCGTACGTATATGCCCTGAAGGCTATCACCTTTATCGGCGGTGCATCCAATATCGTGACGGGCCTAACGACTTCCTTACCGTAGAATGGGCTTGTGGGCCTATCATCGATGACAACAGCATGCGCCATACCCGCCTTATAGGCCGCGAAGCCGAGGAGGATCGGCTTACCTGGGCGTGGGTCTGGCCATACCCTGAACCTGGCCACTAACGACTCCGCACGCTTCCTTGGGTAGTAAGCCATGGATCCGCGCTTAGGCCTGTGAATCTTTAAACCCATAGTTCGACCCTACGTAGTCACAACCCTATTTAAAAATTATTGGCCCACCTGGTCAGGGCAGGGGACCGTGCAGGTACCTAAGCAGGTTAAGTATTGACAATACTGCTATTACGGCCTCCTCAGTCCTCACGGTCTCAACCCCCTGGCCAGGTATGAAATTGATGAAGGGGTACTTCCTCAACGACTCCTCCATTCCCTCGGCCCTAAGTATCTCATCAATGCCGTGGTAGGGCGAGCCGAAGACCACAAGGACCCTATCCCTGCCCAGGGCGTTCCTCACGTACTCCATGGCCTCCCTAATGTCCATGCCCTCCCTACCCGTTAGAATGGCGTAATCATAATCCCTAAATACGTCGCTCAAGTCCCTGATCTCCGAATCAAAGCCCCAGTAAATGCTTAGTCGGTCTCTGGGGACCGCGTGGGCCCTATACGTATCATCCCTAGCGGTTGGTGCGTCGATCTGCACAACGACCCTAGTCCCAAGGGGCATGGGCCTAGGCACCTTGGCATAGACGCCTTCGCCGATCTTAACAATTGAGAAGTAACCATCCCACCTAATGACAATGCCCTCCCTATACTCACCTCTCTGCGGCTTACCCTCAGGTGCGTGGTTGGGAGTCTTTAGTGGCGGTAATAAACCCGCGTACTTGAGATCCCTATCGAGCTTGAATAAGTCCCTCCTTAGGTATGGCGGTGTCCCGAGGTACTGCAGGTTCTTAATAATGAAGTTGGCCCTATCCCCCTTACCGGCTAGTTTATGCCTATAAATAATGATCTTACCTACTTGGAAGATCGCGGCGCCCCTGCCTAAGTAACCAATCTTCCTAACGGCCTCCCTATCGTCAGGGACCTCGGCAATGAAATCGCTGGGTATTGCAATATCAATTATTGGCCTTAGCCTTGGCACCCTCATTTTTAACCCACTATTGATTATTTTGGTTAATAATTCAACTACTTCTTACTGGCCTGCTTACCCTGCTGCGATGAACCAGATGACTCAGTTAATGCCTTACCCAATCTCCTCTCCTCCTCCTCACTCGTCATGAACAGGCTAGTCCTTTGCCTACCTCCCACGGTAGTTACAGGTACGGCATTAATTTATAAGCTTTTTCACGTATAGGTCATTCCTTACCAAGGAGTCTCTTAAGCCCTGGGTATATCTCGAACAGCTGCTCCTGGAGGGCCAGTGTGTAGTACTGTATCACAATCTCCACAACAAGTATTAAGCCAATACCGCCGCCGAAGACCCCGGCGATATCGCCCAGCGCGGCGATGATGCCCACTATTAATCCGCTAATTATTGTGAGCATCCTAATGTACCTATCGAGGAACTTGGCAATGACCTTAGGACTCGGCCTAAAGCCCGGTATATGCATGCCGCCCTGCACTATATACCTGGCCTGATCCTCCGCGCTCAGGCCTGCTAGGTTGACCCACACTATGGCGAAGACCACGGATAGCACGGCATACATCACTATGTGTACTGCTATGTACGCAGCGTCGATGTTCCTGGGGACCACCGTGAAGTAATAAAGCAGTGAGTTAGGGCATGGCACCAGGCCCGCGGGCGTCATGTGGGCGCAGGCAAGCCAGTTAAGGAATGGGTTGGTATTCGCCTTATTATAGGCGCTCCAGAGCAGTGTTAATCCTTCGCCGATTAGGTACACCGTGTATGCCGTGAATATTATGGGCAGTACCGACACATACATCAACTTCAGAGGCACCGAGTATCTATAGCCCCTGTACTGCACCAGGGCCACGGGTATTGATACCTCCATAAGCTCTAGGTAAAGCACTACCAGGCCTAGGGCTATTGTGGCTATTAGGCCTACTAGGCTTGGCATGTTCACTTGGTACAAAATACTCATTAGGTAACTGAGCTTGCCGGCAATTGCGTAGTATATGGCCGCGGCTAGGGCAGGTATTGCGCCGTAGGGTATCACGGCCCCCGGCAGTGTGAAGGGTGAGAAGGCCATTGCGAACATCTGCTTGACTATTGTCACGAGTATGAATAGTGATATGCCGCTCCCTAATCCCCAACCCTTGGATACCATGTCATCCATTAGGACTATTATTACCGTGGCAATGAACAGTTGAAGAACAATTAAAACACCACCGAGTGCGTTGACAGGGACCAACTGGCCACTGGTCACTAGGGCTATCGCCTCCAGGAGGCCGAAGACGATGGACAATAACTTGAGTAGGGCGTTGAACTTGGCCTGGTCGTCTGGGTCCTCGAGGTCTACGTTCAGCATATCGGAGAACACCAGCACCTCGAGTATTATGCCCGCCACCACGATTGGTGTTATGCCGAGTTGAGCCAGTGTGCCGAAGGTTATGCCCAGTATGGCCGCTATGGCCGGTGATATGAAGAGTGACGGCGTTACTGGGCTTAGCCCATAGAGGGGTGTTATTGACATTAGTAGATAGACGGTCACGGCCAGGAAGGTCCAGAATAGCCTTGAGCCCATGCTCAGGGCTTCCCTAGGCCTGGGCACTGTGGGTACGTAACGTAGCAGTGGCTCCACGACATCGATGAACCTACGCCCAGCGCTAGCCATGCACCACCCCTCTGATCAACTCTACGGAGCCTCCGGCAGCCCTTATCTTCTCCTCAGCCTTCCTCGAGACCCAGACCGCCCTAACGACCATGGGCCTACTGACCCTACCCCTACCAAGCAGCTTGTTGAAGCCTATCCTCACTAGGTCGATCACGTACTTGCCCTCAACCACCTGCGCCAGGCCCTTGCTTACCAATTCATCGAGCATGGCTTCAAGCTCACCAACATTAATGCCCAACCTAGCGGCGACTATGGTCTCGGGCTGCTTGAAGCCATGCTTACCATAGAATGGGTAGCCGCTTGAATCCTCTGCGTACTTCATCACGAAGGACCACTTGTGCTTGTGAAGCCCTGACCTACCCCTACCACCGCTCGAACCACTCTTCCTATGCTGACCAACCTTACCCCAGCCGTGAGTCCTCGAACCCCTGTACTTCCTCGACTTCCTCTCGAATCTCCTAACCATGACTACGATCAATTATCGAAACCCTTAATAAATTTTACGATCTTCCCCGTAATACGCAGGTGGTCGCAGTGAAACAACGGCCTTGGCGTCTCGATGATTATGAGCCGTCGTTAACGACCCATTGCTCAGGGCCTGTGCCTATTGGAGTTAGAGCATCCTGAGTATTAACTCATTAATGGCGATGCCCCTATAACCCAGGTCACCACCCTCGTTAAAGCCCCTCTTAATACTCCTAAGGCCTCCCGATGGTGGATGAAGCCTAAAGAAGGGCTTAAGCCCTGGTATGCACAGCACCTTACTGCCTGACCTAGGCCAAGGCCCATCCTCTGGGCAGGCCAGTTTATTGACCTCGCCCATTATGTACGCCAACGCGAACTCACTAATGCTTGACCAGCCATACTTCCTAACCCAATCATCGGTGAGCGGTTTATTGCCAATTAACCTACCCCTCCTCCTCAATAACTCGGTCAATGTATCGGCATCAATCTCACCCCAGGTGACCCAGTCCTTAACCGTCCTCAGCATCCCCATATACGCGGGCCTACCATCAATGACCACGCATGCGTACCTTCTCCTAAGCCTAAGAAGATCGAGCGCCCTCTCAATATCTGGCGGTGTATCCGCCAAGCCCTTGAGCCTAATCACGGCTATCCTTGCATAGGCCGTCTCCTTAACCACTTGCTCACTGCCCTGAACCTGCATAGTCAGTGCCCAGTGGATCAATGATTTATTAAAGCTTTAGCCCCTACGATCATATTGAGAAGGCGTAGGTCTTCCTCAGGGCATCGTATGTGGCCTTGATTAGGTTGTGCGTTGTCCTCGTCTCGCCCCATGTGTATGACCAGACGTCTTTAATGCCCGCGAGCCTAAGCACGACCTTAGCCGCGTCAGCAGCCACGAGACCAACGCCCTTGGGCGCGGGTATTAGAACGATCCTAACACTGCCGCTCTTGCCAACTACCTTAAACGGAACGCTGTGGGGCTCATCACATGAGCAGTGCCATGAGCCACAGCCCCTCCTAACGGGTATTATGTTCAGCTTAGCCTCCCTAATCGCCTTCTCAATTGCCTGATTAACCTGCCTGCCCTTACCCATGCCAATGCCCACATACCCATCCTCATTACCAATGACTACGGCCACCTGGAATTGGCTAACCTCACCAGCGTCTGTCTGTCTCTGCACAATGTTTATGCTGACGACCTCATGCTTCAGGTTTGGTAGGAAGAAGTCTATGATCTCAGGCTCCTTAATGGGTAGGTTAAGCCTGAATAGGTCATCCAGCGACTTCACCTTACCCTCCTTAACCAACCTACCAATCCACGTCCTAGGTTGCCAAGCCTCGGCAATAGACTCAGTACTCATCGATCAAGGCATAGCTGAACCATTTAAAAACATTTACACCACGGTTAGCGGCAGGCCGGGGATGGGAATAATTGCGGAGCCCCCTTATTAGGTGTGCTGAGCATCAATAATTGGATGGCGCTGGATAGGTTAATTGCGGAGGTAATACTGCTGGCTGGTTCAATATACCTAGGTTACGCCCTATTCACGGTACTAAGCCACATGGGGTTGGCCATATCATTAATGAACTCAGCAGATCAGATGGCTGGCACGAGCATATATGTGCCGGACGCCGTAATAGTGGGTAATGGGACGAGTAATCAATTATACCTAGTTATCTACAATAATGGTCATACCACGGTTGACCTAAGGTACGTATTCATGGATTGTCAAGGCGACACAGTTCAAATAGGCCTGAACAACACGAGCCTAGTCCCCGGGGGTTACGTAATGATTAGTAGGCAGGTACCCTACCAACAATGTAGGATAAGCACGATATTCTGCATCGCCAACACGAGCCTCTGCATGGTTTATGAGGTAAACACCACGAGGTACGTCCTCAAGCAGTGATTTTATCCATTATTGACTTAAATACTAACCTGAGAACAACCTAATGATGTATTACTCAAGTAATACAAAGGGAATGGGCAGGCAAAGGAGAGGTGACTTAAGCGGGCCGATATATACAATACTCATGATAGTCTTCGTAATAGTAGCCGCGGTAATGCTGTATAACTACTTCCAATCAAGAACCTCAGTACTAACCACGCAGGCCCAGATAAGTATTGTTAACTCGCAATTGGCGGGCAACGTGTACTCAATAACCGTGGAGAACATTGGGACGACGCCAATAACGATAACCTCAATAACCATATACCCACAAAACTCCCAAACACCCATAGTGAGTCAATCATTAGACTCCGTACTAAATCCAGGCCAGTCAACGAGTATAGTCGGGACATCAACAACCCAGTTCATAACTGGTGATAAGTACATAGTTGTGGTTGAGGGACAAACAGGTAGTGGGCAGGTGGTTGCGGCCGAGGGCATAGCGATATCTCAATGATATTAAGTAATTGAGCGTTTCCCGTCAAAACCACGTTAGTGGCTTATATCTTCAATTGAGTATTGCATTGTTGATGAGCAATTACATAGTCAATGTCGGTATAGATGGCTTCACCTTCAAGATACCTGTCTCCATAGTCATGAGGGATGATGCGTATTACTACGTAGTTAAGGAGCCGAAATGCGATGCGCAGTGCATCGATTTGAGGAGTAAGGTCATTGACTTAATGAGGCAGCGGAACATGGACGTACTTGATGCCGTGAACGAGGCATTAAGGGGCTTGGGTAATAGGCAATTGATCGAGTCAGTAATTTACTACTTACTAAGGGACTTGAGGAGCTACGGGCCGATAACGGTACCCCTCTCCGACCCATACGTTGAGGAGGTTGAACTAAATAATTGGCTGCACCCAATAACCGTTGTCCATAGGGATTTACCGGGGATTAGGCTCATCACGAACATTAGGTTTGACTCCGAGGTTGAGGCAAGGGACTTCATAATGAGCATCAGTAGGAGGGGGTTGCCCAGGTCCGTCTCGTTAATGAGGCCGTACCTAGAAACAATACTTCCTGAGGGGCATAGATTCACCGGAACCATTGGTGAGATAACGATAGGGCCTACGTTCAGTATTAGGAAGTTCCCACCACAACCCCTAACCCTGGAGGAGTTGATATCAAGGGGCACGCTAAAGCCCAGCGCAGCCGCATACCTGTGGTTAATCGCAGAGCTTAAGGGCTTCATCATGATTAGCGGTCCAATGAGTAGTGGAAAAACGACACTGCTAAGTGCGATAGCCAGTAAGTTACCCACGTACTCGAAGATCGTGACTATAGAGGACACGCCGGAAATACGCCTACCGCACCTGCATTGGGTTAGGATGTTCACTAGGGAGGGCGATGATGAAAAGTCTAGGATTGAGATGTTCGACCTAGTGAAGCTAGCCGTGAGGTATAGGCCGGACTACATAATAGTTGGTGAGGTCAGGGGTGAGGAAGTCCACGCACTCTTCCAAGCCTCTGCCCTTGGGCATGGCATGTTAACGACATTCCACGCATCAACACCTGAGGAGTTACTCCTGAGATTAACAAGCCCACCACTAAATGTCAATGTTGGCAACCTACAGTTGTTATCGGCCGTGGTATTCATGACGATAAGAAATGGCAGGAGGGTCGTTAATAACATCGTGGAACCCGTAATAAGTAATGGCTCAATCGAATTCCAAAGCATTCTAGACAGTACTGGGGAGGTTGATGTAAAGAGGAGCATGAGGTTGAGGATTCTAGAACGGACTTACGGGATAAGCGCGGAGGAGGAGCTGACGAGAAGAATCAACATGCTCAAAAACACCGTTAGCACGGAATACGAGATCGAGGAGTTAAGCCTAGGTAAAATAAGTAGTACTGAATAACCAATTAGTTAAGGCGGGACCCAACCCCACGTATTGGCTCATGCAGCAGGCCAGGGATTTCACCGGCCCATTCTCCAACCGGCGACCCCCTGAACGCGCCCACCCCGACTTAGGGCCGCTCCCTCCCGGGCCTAACCCGATTCGCCGGGTTCCGCAACCGGCCAACCCTACGGTTAGCCGATTACGGCGTGGACGCCCCAGGGGACCGGCCATCATCGAGGTACCGGTGATCCCTAGTCTACTGCATGAGCCAATACGTGGGTTTCGGCCTCCGAACCCATCGGCCTGGGTTTTACCCAGGGGAGGGCTGGGTAGGCCCTCCAGGCCCGGTCCCTGTTCATACATTGTTATGGAGGATAATAAATTTTTTCATTGAATATGGGCGGTAGGTTTATTTTTGCGGTTTTCGATAGTTATTTGATGGGTAATTCCGTAGTTGATGAGTTTGTTAAGGGCTTGATTGGCGATAGTAGTGAGGGCATTGTTAGGGAAATTATTAGGATTAGCTATGCCATCGCCTCATTCGTTATTTACGGCATGGCATCACTCATGAGGGAAGGTAGGGGTTCCAGGCTTTCCCTGGTTATTTCATTATCGAGGATCTTCAGCGCCAATTTCATGAGGGACGTCTTCGAGGTCCTCTTCGCCTCCCAGGGCGATGGTGATGATGTAATTGACGCCGCAGGTATTGTCTCTGAGGTGTACATGATCAAGCTTATTTACGGTAATGAGAAGGGGAGTGCCAGGCCTAGCTTCCTTAGCCCCGTTAAGGTTGATCATGGGGTTTACGTGGCCATATATAACGATGTTAGGAACTACATAGATGAGTTTGAGGGTAGGAACAACATCGTCTTTGGGCTTATTGGCAATGTCATGGCTGTACTACTCGCCATAATAATCATCATGCTAATCATAGGCATGTGCCAGGGCATAAGGAGCGAGGGCTACCCAGACGGCGTTAGGGACTTCCTTAACTATGCACTTACGCAGAGCACGCACATGGCCTTATCGGAACTGCTCAGTCATGGTTAGGAATTTAACTGGGTATTGCTGGGGTATTGCGTGGTTGATGAGGTTCTCGAGGCCAGGGATTACGTGGCTCAATTAATTAACAAGGGCTGGTTTAGGCACGCGGTTGGTGAGAGGGGCGTTAGGTACATAATCACGTTGTTGAGGTTCGTTGACCTCAATTATAGGGAGTGCTCCGTAAACCTGGACCTAGACTTCTTAATAAATTTGCTAGATGATTACTACAATATGGAGGGCAGGGTTAGGTACTTTATCAGGGAGTTAATGAGGGTTCAGGGATACGACAACATCGCAAAGCAACTACTGAGTGCCTACCCAGTACTACCTCCTGACCTTAGGGAATTCCTCGATGATGTTGCGAAGTCCCTACCCTCAGATGCAGCACCTGGGGCCTTGGTTGAGCAGGCAATTAATGAGCTAATGAAGGAGTTGGAGGGCTTTAGGGAGAAGTTAATATCAATGATTAACGTCGCCAAGTCCCAATGCC
>DAXY01000068.1:19636-27839 GCA_002506645.1 Vulcanisaeta distributa
ACATATCCTTCCATATTGTCATAATTTGTAGCCGAACTTCCTAACCAACTCCCTACGCTCCTTAATGTCCGCATCACCTTCAATACCAAGTGGTGAGTGGCCATCAACAACCCCAACGATACCCCTCCTCTCAGGCGCTATCTCAGCCACGATAACTGAGAGTGGGTTGGCGGTGGCCGCGTATATATTCACGACCTCGACCACGTGCTTGAGGGCGTTCAACACATTTATTGGCCACGCATTCCTTAGATAAATCACGAAGGTGTGGCCGGCGGCTATCTTGCTACATAGGTCTATGGCTAATTTCCTCAACTCCTCGTCAGTGCCCTCATGCCTAATTAATCGCTTACCCGAGGCCTCGCAAAAGGCCAATCCGAACCTGATGTTGGGTACCGAGTTCACGAGGGCCTCGTATACGTCCTCGAGGGTTTTTATGAAGTGGCTATGACCGATTATTACGTTTGTTCCCTCGGGTATTGGTACGTCTATTACCTCGAATTTAATACCCTGAGACATTGCAATTAATCATTGCGCCGCGTTTTAAGTATTAACCCCTGAATAGGTAGGTTATTAACAACGATTGTGGAATGAAACAATAAGGGAGATTGCGAGGGAATTAGCTGAGGGAATTGATTGCCCGCGGCATGCCTGCACCCTATCTATTGCTGCCATGTAATTTCCCAACTATGTAACCCAGCGTTTCAAGCATGTTCGCTGGTGTGTAGCCTCTCCTGGTCCTCCTTAGGCGCACCTTATTCTCCCCATACGTGATCCTCACGCTCTTCCTAGTGATGCTTATCGTAATAGTCTTCATGAGATTCACGTAAGGTTCATAAACAAACCTTTCGCCGTTGTACGTGTATCTACCTAGGAATGTGTAATAATTCGTGTCCGTCATCTTAATTACCTTACTAATAATGGGCGAGAAGGCAAATAACAGCTTCTCGTACTTCTCATCCTCGAGTTTCACGTAATCATGCTCACTGACTATTGCCGAAAGTATTACGCCGTTAACGGCCTGGGCTATGAATAGGCCGTTCGGCCCGGTAATACTCAGCGCCCTTATACCGTGGCCCTTGGTGAAGGACATCAAGCCCGTCAATACGGCCATATTACCTAGCCTCTAACGGCGTTCCATCCGCCGGGCACTTATAGAATGTCTTCCTCGCGCATGTGGGGCAGTAAAGCGCGTGGCACTTTGGGCATACGTAGTAATCATCATACTTAAACAACTTCTTGCCACACCTCCAGCACCTACCAATCACCAGGGTCCTTGGTACGTACACAACTATGCCTGATCCCCGGTATTTTAAAGTCTTACTTATGCCGGTATGGGGATCTCCACGGCCATTAGCATTAATGCCAGGGTTAACGGTATTGGTACTACATACTTAATTGTTGGGTTTATGCTCAAATTATTCAGTAATGAGGAGAGTAATGCGGTGGAGAGGCTTATTACGTATGCCGTGAGCAATAACGGTATTAACACCATGCCAATGCTCGGCATGGAGAACCCGATCAAGGCGTAGGGCGCATTTTTAACTACGGAACTTATTGTTTGAACCACGAACCTACTCATGTAGGTAATCCCTGCGAATATTGCCGGTAATGAGTAATTGAGTAATTGCAGCGACCTTGACCCATAACCAATGCCCATGATTATGGTCTTCAATTCCAGGAATACCTCAACGAGCCTGTCGAGGGCCCTCGTTGGTGATCCAAGGCTGGATAGCTCCCTGAGGACCCCCATGGCGAACTTAATAATCCATGGGCTACTAATTTCGGCACTACTGCCCAGCTGCCCTATCCTCCTTAGGTACGTTATCAGTGGGCGTGGGTATGGATTATCTAGGGCCCTCTCGATAGCCGCGCCTATGCTCACCCCTGCCTTGACAATCTCCGAAATGTCGCGCATTAAGTCGGGCAGCGCCATTACTGAGTCCCTCACATCATTTACCCTGCGGGTTACCATTGCGGAAAACAGCAGCGGTGGTAGCATCAACGCGATCATCCCCCTAACGCCTAGGTACAGGATTAAGAGTGAGGTTATGAGTATTGAGGCGCCCAGCACCATGTATATGCCCCTGTCATGAATAACATCCACGCGTATTATGTATGGTATGGACTGATAAACCCTCGCAATGAACGCAGGTAGTAGTAGAGCCATGGCCGGCATTACGTATAGCACTGCGTAGTTCATGCCCAATATAGTCGTTATTATCACGAACAGTATCAGGATTACTAGGGATGACACTATTGCGACCACGACATCTATTATCTGCCTAGACAATGATGACAACCTATTACTCAGTGTTGATAGGTATGCGCCCTCAACACTCCTTACGTAACCACCAACATCACCGCTGTATCCCCACACGGATATGTAGCCATTCATGAACCTCTGAAACTCGAGGCTTGGGTGTAACCTCGCCCTCGCGTGGATAGCCCTCGTTATCGAGTTCGTGGTTAATGAGTACCTCTTAATCAATGACCACTCCCTACTAATCCACTTAAGCCCAACCTTACCACTTATTTCAAATGCGTGGGTTATGTCCCCACCAACGTCATGCACTATGTCGAGTAGAATCACGAAGAAGGGCAACTCCCACTCGACATTCTCTTTAACGCTATCCACCGAGTATGTCGCCCAGGTCATTACAAGCAATATGGGCAGTGCGGGTATCGGCATTAGCATTAGTGATAGCGGTAATGACTTGGTGATTATGTACGTAATAGGCGGTATCGGCAATAATGAGTAGGTTATGGCCTCGAGGGCCAGCGAGGCCCTGTCAACGTCCCACGAATAACCGCCGGCTAGGGCCTTCCTGCCTAGGTAATCCCTCAATAACCGCCCTAACGTCTTCACGTAATAAACATCTCAACACAATTAATAAGGTACTACGTTATTAATGCCTTAACCGCATTGGTTATTAACCGACTAACATCAACTTCGGAATACTTAGTCGGTATCGTATTTGAGCAGGTTATTGACGAGACCCCGGCCTCGAAAAGTCTTGAGTCGGCCATATTAAGTAGCAGGCAGTGGGTCGCTATTGCATGAACTCTAGCCGCGCCTAGGGACTTCAGTATTTTAGTGGCTTCCATTATGGTGCCCCCAGTCGCTATTATATCATCTATTATGAAGACCTCCTTACCAGCCACATCGAGTTCCTTGGGCTTCATCGTGACCTCGCCCGTGACTCTGTCACGGAACTTCTCAAGGTAACTAAACGAAATGCCCAGGTACTCGCTAACCTTCCTAACCCTCCACAGCGAGCCTACGTCGGGGCTTAGGAGGACGGCATTGTCGATTCCCCTGAGCCTACCCGCGTATAGCTCGAAGGGCTCTATGTTTATGCACTGGGTATTGGCTATTTTGAAGGCCTCGGGCTTGTGAACGTCCACGGTCACTATGGATGATGCGCCTAGGGATGATAATAGTGAGAGCATTGTCTGTAGGCTAACGGGCTCACCATCCCTAAACCTCCTGTCCTGCCTTGAGTATGGTAGGTAGGGGAGGATGACGTGGACGTACTTAATGCCGAGGTCCCGCGCGGCGTGTATCGCAAGCATTGCCTGGATGAGCCTAGTGTTTTGCTCCGGGTATGCCCTCTGTATCAGTATTAAGCCGTCATAGGTCGTTAAGTCGATTGGGTACCTAATGTATGATTCACCATCGGGGAATTGCTTAGACTCCAGGGTCACGTGGGTTAGCCCCAGCTCGTTGGCTATGACTCTGCCCATGTCTAAGGACCAGGGAAATGACGCGACCAGGTACCTCGCCACGATTAATCAATTGCCCACTTCCTTTTAGAATTTATCCTCATGGATCATCGGGAGGCTGAACCTCATAAAGTCTCCTCCCCCTCGATGTTCTCGGCGCTAGCCAATCAATGAGCCTCCTCGGGTCGTTGGTCTCCACAATAAACGTTATGGGCCCCAGTGGGCTCTCATTCTCCTCGGTTACGAAAGTGAGGACGCCGGCATACGCGGCCTGCTTATGTAGGTGGAACACCACCCTATTGCCGTTAATGCCCCTCATTAGGACTGACCTGGCGCTGTCCTCAATGCCCTGCTCCTTAATTAGGTTGTGAACCTTAATCAATGACTTAAAGCCATTGCCCAGGGCAACTATGTACCTCTTGCCCTCGCTCTCCTCAATCCTCACTTCGTCATAGACGAATACGTTGCTTAATGCCCTCCTAACCTTCTCCTCATCCTCCGTGGGCCTAACCTCGACCCAAACCTCAGCCTTCACACCATGAAGTGGTGATGCCGCATTTTAAGGGTTTGGCCCCATGCACATTAATCTTTAAATATTCAGCCAGAGTCTGGGTCTTCGATGAAGACGCTGTTCTTTGAGGTACTCAATACGTTGGTTAGGCTGACCCATTTTGAGGCCGAAAGTGCCAAGCTAATTAAGGATGAATTAAACATAAAGGTCTCGCTTGAGGAATTGACTAACCAATTCAAGAAGGAGTGGGAAGATAGGTACAACATGTTAATAAGCAAGGGCGCCTACAGGTCATTGAGGCAGTTGGCCAGGGAAACAATGATCTCACTATTAAGGAAGTACTCACTCAGCCTTAGCCCGACCGAGCTCGACTACTTCGGCAACGCCATATCATCGCTTGTGGTTGAGACATCAGAACTATACCCAGACGCCGTGAGCGCCATAGATTCATTATCTAAAATGGGCGTGCCCATGTACATACTCACAAACCTAGACAACGACATCGCTAAGAAGATACTCCTAAGGAATAACCTATTGAGTTACTTCAAGGGGGTCGTTAGCTCCGACCTAACGAAGGTCGGTAAGCCGGCCATTAAGATATTCCAGGCAGCCCTGAACAGGGCCGGCGTCTCGCCGAGCGATGCCATAATTGTTAGCGGCTTGATGGAGGATGTGATTGGCGCGAAGTTCCTCGATCTTAAGGTAGTGTTTGTGAGGAGGATGAATGTACAACTTCCCGTTAAGCCATTCTACGAAATAGACACATTGACACAGCTACCGGAGATATTGAGTAAACTGTCCTAATTCAATGACCGCCCTTGGCCCTGACTGCCTCGTGCCTCCTCTTACCAGCCCTCTCCCTAGCCTTCTTCCTCCACTTATGGGCGTGGGTCTCCCTTAACCCAACACTCACTAGGCCCCTCATCCTACGGCCAGCAGGCGTTAATGCCCTAAACACCCTACCCCTCTTACGCTTTATCTTAATCGCCCTAGGCAGCGCGGGTTCGGGTGGTAATGCCTCACCGCTGATGACCTTATTCAGCCAATCCCTGAGCCTTTGCACATTAATATCCCAAACAGTGCCCCTGTTGGTATCAACCCTAATGCCCAATAGCCTAGCCTCATTAACCGTTAAACCAACCGCCCTAACCTCACCAATTGAGTAGCCCCTACCCACCTTCCACTCACTACCCAGGACACCACCACTGCTGATGAGCCTTGGTCGCTTAACGAGTGGGTCCGGCGGCGGCAATACCGGTGGTCGCGTTGCCTGCGACATTTCAGTCACGTACCCAATACCCCCTTTATAAGTATAATGCCGCCCATGGCATTGCTTGAGAGAATGCTTAATTAATGCGGTGCACCTAGGTCTAGGTCAATGTATAGGTTATTCACGTACATGGCCTTGATTCGGTACGTGGAGTTCGTACTGATATTGCTCGACTTTGCCTACTTGGGAATGCTTAATCCATTAAATAAGTTCTTAATAGCGATATTAATGACCGCAATTGTCTACTCATTACTTGCGGTGTCGAGTTATTCCTTCATGATGAGCATGTGGATAACGCTATTACTCGTATTAGCGGTGGCGGGTGCTGACGTTACACTGCTCATTTTAGCCGTAATAACCCCGTCAATACCTGCCATTGGCCTGTACACGGCGTGCTTCATAAACATAATACTTGATGTACTAGTTACGGTCACGGTGATTGAATTAGTAAGGAGATAACACGATGACGCCCCTGACCGGGTAATCACCAAGGCGGCCGATTATCACGGCCTCTACTAATATCCTTATTTCGGAGTTTTCAATAACATTGCCTCTATTTATGATCTTCATCATGTTACCGTGAACCTCAACATCTATGTTATCCGACAGTGGCTTAACATCGATAATCCTAATATTAAGCAATGACGGGTATAGCGGTAGTGCCAATTCCCGAAAGGCCGAGACCTTAATCCTCTTCCTAAGTATTCTCGAGACCGTCGCCACGATCCTATAATCATTCACCAACGCCGTGAATACGGAGAACCCAATAATAAGTACTATTATTGATATTACCAGGTCAACGATCTCAAAGGCCATACTTCCTCACCGCACCCCTTATCTTACTTACCGAATCCTTAACACTTTCCGGAACAACCTTAACATTGTAGAAGAGGGTCATGAAACTAACGTCGCCGTTCCACCTAGGAACTACTTGGATATGTACGTGGGGCGCCAGTAATATGCCCACGTTAAAGCCGTGTGGGTTGTAAACCCTCTCCAGGATATTGATTAATTTCTTAGCCGTATCCATAAGCTCAATAAGTAGTGACCCGCTTATTTCATTGATTGATTGATGCTTTATTGGCGCTATTATTAAATGCCCGTTATTGAATGGACGTGGATTATGAAGTACTACTACCCTCTCGTTCTTCAATATTATCAATTCCTCATTACTCATCAATTCACAAATATCACACACCACTAAGTCCCGGGTGTGTTAAGGAAATTATGAATTTTTAAGGTTTAAAACTCACTTTATTGGAATTTTAATGTTCAATTCCCTAGCCAACTCCTTATATCTATTCCTCACGGTGACCTCCGTGACCTGGGCGGCCATGGCAACCTCCTTCTGTGTCCTAACCTCACCCTTCAATAGGGATGCTATGTAAACGGCAGCCGCCGCTAGGCCCGCTGGGTCCTTACCAGCTGTTAATCCCTTCGTCTTCGCCTGCTCGAGGATGCTCAATGCCTCCTTCAGTATCTCACCACTGAGCTTTAACTGCTCAACAATCCTGGGCACGTAAAGCTTTGGATCACTAAGCGGTAGCTTAACGCCCAATTCCCTGGCAATTAACCTAAAGCACCTGGCAATCTCCTTCCTACCGGCCCTGGTGTATTGGCTAATCTCGTCGAGGCTCCTAGGCATTCCAATCTTCCTGCAGGCCATGTGCAGGCAAGCCGCAACAATGGCCTCCACACTCCTACCCCTAACCAATCCCTTAGTCAGGACCTGCTCATAAATGCCCATGGCCTCATCAACGCAGGTCTTGGGAATGCCCAGTTGTGAGGATATCCTACTGAGCTCGTTCATTGCCTGTATTATGTTGCGTTCATAACTCGTCTGAACCCTAACCCTCTGCTGCCACTTTCTGTACTTCAAAATCTCGAGCTTCCTCTTAATATCGAGCTCCTTACCACTTGCGTCCTTAGTTGCCCAATCAATTGTGGTGGTTAAGGCCTCACTAGTCAACCTATTAAGTGGACCACCAGCCCTGGCCCTAGCCTCCTTCTCCTCAGCCGTAAAGGCCCTCCATTCAGGCCTTAAGTCAATAACGTGCTCGAGAACCACGGAACCACACTTAGCGCAAATGACTTGACCATTCTCGTAATCAAATATGAACGTTGTAGAGCCACAATACGGGCACACGAGCTTCTCCTCACCCTCTGACTTAAATTCCACAATCTTACTCGATACCTTCAACTTACTCAATAAATTAGATCCACCCTGTTGATCCCTCCTTTCTGGCTCGGGGCTAGACATATATATCCCCTATTAAAGCTTTTCGTATGCTATTTAATTATTTATAAACCCTTCTCTCCATAAAAAGTTATTTAAGACCCTCACGAAGCAGCTTCCTAATTCTGGCTAATAAACCATAGACCTGCAACTCGCCACTGGAGCCCCTGAGCAGCCTATAGTGATGCTCGCCAACTATGTAGACAGCCTTCGGCTTCAATTCCTCAGGGACCTTTAACTGAGAGGTTGATGAAACAACCTCCCTGTGAATTATCTTTATGATGTCGAGTGGGTCGGCACCCTCATCCCTCATCAGCGACATGACCTCCTTAACCGCTTTCCCAAAATCGCCAATAACGGCCTCAGCAACTATAGCCCTAACCCTGGCCGGGCTGACCTTACCCAATGCCCTATAGACCGCCTCCTCATCAACTACACCACCTAATGAGGATGCTGCCTGTAG
>DAXY01000068.1:27953-30124 GCA_002506645.1 Vulcanisaeta distributa
TGTATGGGCTCAATTATCCCTGAGGGATAGTTCGCGAGAAGTATGAATCTGACCGATGATGTGTACATCTCCATTATCCTCCTCAGCGCCTGTTGCGCGTCAGGTGTCATGTTATCGGCCTCATCAAGGATTATTAACCTAAATGGGGCTTTTACCGTGGGCATGGTCTTGGCGAATTCCTTAACGCTCTCCCTAATCATGGCGATACCCCTCTCATCACTTGCGTTGAGTTCTAGCGTGTTCTCACGCCAAGCATCGCCATATAATTCACGGGCTATGGCTAGGGCCATGGTCGTCTTGCCCGTGCCTGGAGGGCCGAAGAATAGTAAGTGGGGTATGTTGCCGTTGGCCAGCATCTCCTTTACCCTAGTCTTAACGTGGTCCTGGTCAATAATATCATCAAGCCTGGTAGGCCTGTACTTCTCAACCCAGAGTGTTTCTTCAGTGGACATGTGCTGGTTCTTTCCCTGCCATAGTTTAAATAAATTCCTTTGCGGCCTCTGAAATTACGTACTTATTATCCCTCAGTAATACGTAGCCCAACCTATTTAGTATTGTCAATAATTCATACTCCCTATCACTTAGTTTATCAATGTCGTTGATTGAGATCGGTAATTTACTGAGTAGTTTTCTGATGATTTCCTTGGTCGTAACCACCTCCCTATTCGCGGTCTCATCCCTCAGTAGTACCACCTTACCCTTATCTATCAGTCTCTTAAGCAATCTCTTTGCAATGACATCCCTTGTTTCGAGGAATAAATTATTATTTATAGCCCTAAGTAGGTTATCCCCGAATTGTTGAGACCTCGACTGCGGCGTGGCCTCCCTATTACGTAATTCCCTGAGCTCCTCCTTAATTAAATCGAGCTCCCCCTCAATCGCCTCAATACGTTCAAGAACCTCCCTGAGCAATTTAATGCACTCATTGCATTGGGAACTCATTACCTATGACTGCAGGTCTGGGTTAATAAGTGGTTTATTCATCATAATGATGAGTGTATTTCCACAACATCCCCATCATTAAGCACGTAATTAATGCCAACCCTCTTCACGCCCTGTGGGTACTTATCAATCCTCCAGACCCTGGCGTACCTAAACCCCTCGTAGAACCTGCTATGGATCCTCCTGGCCAGGTCACCGACCGTGGAACCCCTCCTGAGCACAAAGGGTTTTGGCGAGTATGTATCTGCGTCAGGTTCCTTCGTATAAACCCTTATTAAGTCCATCACCCTCAGTAACGATTCACCAAGGGCCTTGGAATCTATGGCGCAGTTCTTAAGTGACGCAGTCAGTACCAATACCTCACCACCTAATTTTGTGGCTATGCCCCTCACGTACTCGTCATCCGCTAGGTCGATTTTGTTTATCAATACTATGGATGGCTTATACACTATATCCTTAAATATTGACTCCTCAACATCATCCAGCGTTGCCTCACCGTTTATTGTGACTAAGGCGTTGTTTATGCCATAGCTAACCAATAACTTCTTAATATCCTCAGCGGTTCCATTAACCAACTTACCAATAACCTGAATACCGCCAGTTGGCCTCCTCTCTATTGTTACGAAGCCCCTGGGCTTAACTACGTATATCCCACCCTCCCTCAACATACCCTTTAGGACATTGTATTGGGCTTCAACGTCACCACTTGCGTCGAGGACTATTATTGCGCTATCCGCATTCCTAATCATTGATAGGGCGATGGAGTTAATGCCTGAGTCAATGTCATAAATATTAATTGATGGTAACTTCACGAGTTGGAAATAGACGTTATCGTAAATGAACATGCCGGGTATTGGCTCCATTGATGAGTATGGTATGTCGTCCGGCTCGAGCTTAGCGTTAGTTAGGCACCTCAGTAGGCTTGACTTTCCGGAGGATGGCGGTCCAATAACCGCCACTTGGGCATCGCCCTCCTTCTCAACGTAGATGTTAACCCCACCGCCAGACCTCAGCGACCTCTCCTTAATCCTCCTCTCCTCAATCTCCCTCCTCAGTTGCGCCATCCTCCTCCTAGCCCAGTGGATCAGGTTCTCGGTACCCTTATGCCTAGGCACTGCGCTTAGGAATTCCTCCAATGCCTTCAACTTCTCCTCAGGCGTCCTAGCCTCCATTACCTTAAGCCACTTAGCCTTGGCCTCCGGCGGAAGGTTGGCGGGCATTATTAATAT
>DAXY01000068.1:30209-35277 GCA_002506645.1 Vulcanisaeta distributa
GAGTCCAGAACCTCCATAACCTTAATGTCCTCCTTGGACTTCCTCAGAAATAGCCTATGCGTGACTGCGTGGGCAAGCACGTTACCGCCAGCCGGCCTCTTGACCTCTATGTAGCCCATTGGCACGTCGAGAACTTGGTTCGTGAGGACGACATACACGTTATAGGCCTTGGCAATCCTCATGAGCCAGTCAAGGATGTAATTAAGCCTCTGCTGCCTCTCCGCAAGCCTCTCCCTACCCTTAAACTCGGCCCTGTAGAGCGCTATTATTGAATCAACGACTATGAGCTTGGCATTGGCCTGCTCCACGAGCTTGACAACGTCGAACCTAATCCTATCCTCAAGGTCTGCGGCATTAACCACCTTAATGACGTATATATTGTCCAAAACCTCGTTTGGATCTAAGTCAAACTTCTGGGCAATGTTGATTATCCTACTTGGTGAGAAGGCCTCCTCAGTGTCTAGGTAAACGGCCGCACCACCAACACCACCCCTATCCTGACTTAGCTGAACAGTCACTGACAATTGATGACAGAGCTGGGTCTTCCCAGTACCGAACTCACCGGCGAATTCGTAAATGGCCTTAGGCTCTAGACCTCCCTGTAGTAATTCATCAATAGCCCTAACGTTGGTCTTCAACCTGACAATGCCTTCGAAGTTCTTGGCCAAGTCCGTCGCCCTCGAAACCCTATTAGTGCCAAAGACCATGTCCCTGGCCGACCTGAGTATCTTCTCGACTCTGTCAGGCGTCATGTCGGTCAATTCGATGAGCTCCTCAGGGTTGAAGAGGGCCAAGTGCCTAATGCTAAGTATGCCCTTGGACTTGAGTAATTGAGCGGTCTTCGGCCCAATACCCTCTAAATCCTCCAGATCCATGCCCTCCTGAGGCATCTCCCTCAATCATAGCACGCCGCTCAACAATAAATAGGTATTTGTTAAGAATTAAAAAGGTGGGTCTTTCAGTGATTGGCGTGCCCAATGTTGCTAATCTAATTGGTGACCTATTCCTGTCCGTTTTCCCAACAATTATGGCCATCGGGTACGTACTTAAGGACAGGGTTAGGAAGCTGGGTGTTGGTAATTACCTACAGTACGTGGTCATGGCATTAATATTCACAATGGCCTTCTGGGCAGGTAATATAGTTGCCAGTAACTACGTTCTCCACATCATAATTTACTCAATAATCTATGCATTATTCTCAATAGTAATGAGCCTGGCCTTCACGATACCCATCAGCTTCATAACAAGTGTGAACCGCATTGGAGGATTTCACGTAGGTAATGGCGCAGGTACTAACGTGAGGCTGCCATTAGTATTACTAGCCATTTTAGTGGTTGGTTGGTTTCTCGGCTTCTACGTGAGGTATAAGCCCGTGATTAACTACATCGATTACATAATCATGATTGAATTACTCATATTAATACTGGTGATAGGCCTAGACATAGGCTCGTCAATAAGTAAATCCCTCATTACCCAGGGCTACTTGGGCGTGGTAATTGCCGCAACATCGTTAGTGGGTAGTTTGGCAAGCGGCTTTGCACTGCATTACCTAACCAATATACCGTTGGCCGCATCCCTCGGCATATCGATGGGAATGGGTTGGTACTCGCTGGCCGGCCCACTCCTCAGCGTTAGGTTTGGACCCACAATAGGTACGTTGGCCTTCCTGGCCAACTTCCTCAGGGAGCAGTTAACGTATTTACTAGTACCGTCAATAGTAATCATGGGCTTTAGGGACGTGGCCCTGGTATCCATTGGAGGCGCCACGTCTATGGACGACACATTGCCCATCTATAGGTTATACATGGGCGAGGCAGGGGGCTTCATAGCCTTTGTTAATGGCTTCACCATAACCATGGTACTTCCTGAATTATTGCCCTACGTAATCACGATCAAGTGGCCTTAAACCCCCTCGTCAATATTTACCAAGTCCTTAATCATGCCAACCTCCTCCTCCGTGGCCCCTAGCCTACCTATGTCCATGTCCACGAGGAGTCTCGCCAACGCTATTGCGGCATCCCTAATCGATATGACGCCGACGACCCTACCATCCTCATCAACTATTGGTAGGTGCCTAAACCCGTGCTTCGCCATTATGTGGACTGCCTTTATTAGGCTCGCGTCCTCATTAAGGACAATGACGTCCCTAGTCATAACATCACCAACCGTTAAAGCATCCAGGTTCGCATTATTCGCAATCAACCTCAGTAGATCCCTCTCAGTGAAGACGCCAATGGCCCTACCCTCCTCATTAACCACTATTATTGAGCCAATATTCCTCTCGTTCATTAACTTAACAACACTGACTAGGGGCTCGTCATCCTTAACGGTTATGAGGACCTCCCTCATCACGTCCCTCACGCGCGGTATTACCATGCAATTATAAGTACTCCCGAGGTCTTATATATACTTTTTATATCGGGCCATGCCGTGCTTAAACAATGAGGAGCCTAACCCACCTTAAACCCAGCGTAAATGGCATGAACAATATGCCGGCGCCGCTGAAGAACTTCGTATACATCTCATAGAAGTGAAGCCTTAGGCTTTGCACGAAGGCCACGAAGCCCTCCCCTAGTATTATCAATAAGTTAAATACTATCAGTACCGCAAGGCCGGCCGGCGTGAATAGGCCCAGGGAGACCGCCCATGCGTATGTCATTGCCGTGAAGACCGCGTGCATTATAGCCACTATGCTCAGCCTCATGAATGATATTGTGTTGGTTAAGCTCGGTATTGCAGCCTCGGCACTAACCTCAACGGCCAACTGCGCAGCACTAAATCCCGGAACACCCCTGTACTTAGCCCTGAAGTGAAATAGCGAGTATATTAGTATTGCCAATAGGGCAAATACGGCATATGCCCAGTACCACATTAAGTCCCTTATCGCATTAAATAGGGGATAGAGGGGCTGTAGTAATGGCGCCTTCTCGCCAATTATTATGACGGGCACAAACCCAGGCCCCATTAGGGCAAGTACTAGGAACGTGAAGAAGAAGAATAACGGTATGTAGAACCCCACGGCTAAGTCCCTCTCACCACCCCTGTAGGCATTAATTGCCTTAAGCGCGAAGGCCAGTAGTAGCGACACTATGCCTACCATTATCGAAACCGCCAGCATTGCATAAATTGAACCAGAAAGAACCTCCAACGTGGTTTCATGAACGTGAACAAGCCTAAAGGGTGCTGGGAGTACTTCTATCCCAAATATCGTACCACTCTCCACGAAGGTGAAGATTATCGACCAAATACCCGCCATGAGGAATATCAACCCCCACATGGAGTACTTACCACCAAATATTGAGCGTAGGAAGGCGTTGGGTCCATTATACCTAGACCTGTATAGGGCGTAGCCGAATAGGGATAATACCACGCCATGGCCCAGGTCTGGGTACATCCAACCGTAAAATGCTGGGAATAGGATGAATGTTAATATTACTGGGCTTATCTCCATATACTTGGGTATACCGTACATATACGTTATCTTCTTAAAGGCATCGATGGGCCTTGGATACTCCTCAAGCGTTGGCGCCCTCTCCGGCTCTATCTCCTTGACATAAACCACCCTACTCTCCTTCCTAACCCTCGCATCTATGGCTAATTTACTAATTAACGATGCCAGTAAGTCATCGAACTTACTCGATAGGCCCTCCTTGATGTAGCCCGATATTGTTACCACATCGCCACTCACCTTATTAATCCCATCAATGCCGTACGTGGAGACCTCATTAAACTCCTTAACGAACTCCTCATACTCCCTCTCCAGGTCCTTAAGCCTTGCCCTTAGATCCGTTAATTCCCTACCCGTTAATTCAAAGGCCGACTTAACATCAACTAGGTAGTCCCTGCCTACCTCATAAACCTCCCTACCCAGCGACTTCGCGTCTAACCCATCCGGTGGCTCCACGAGCATGAGCAGCGATAGGTCCGTGCCCTCAATATCACGCTTAATGTACATAAGCCCCTTAATGCCGTCCTCATAAACACCGCCTTTAACCACAAAGACCCTTACCCTCAACTTACTAAGTCCCTCGAGGGAAATGCCCACCCTCTTCATGTACCCCAGGGCCTCGTGAACCACCTCTAATTCCCTAATCCTGTTCCTGACCTCATTCACTGAATTAACCAATTGAGCTAATCTATCGCCAATGTCCTTACCCTCAGGTACTGCCGAGTCCATGTACTGCCTAACTATGTTCGTCACGGTACTGGAAAGGTCAATAATGGCATATGCCCTATCACTGACCTTGACCAGGAAGTTGCGGAAATCCTGCTCAAGCTTGCCCAACCTACCCTCCAACTCGGCCAGCCTATTTCTCATCGAGTTTAGATCAACATTGCTGGGTACCTCAAGTGGGTTCGTGTTGAATAGCTTGTACGCATTTAGTAGGCCCTGCCTAGCCCACTCTGGGTATATGACAAGTGCGTAGAACCTCTCCTGAACCTTAACAGAAATTGCCTCAGCGCCGTAGTTAGTAACTGCGCTCCTAAACTCGCCGAAATCCTCCTCACTCAGGGGAACAATATCGATTAGGAAGTGTCTCAACCTCTCCATAATGACGTCGCCAACGCTCGATATCACATCAACGATACCCCTCAACTTCATGTACTCGTTCCTAACGCCCTCGATTGCGTCCAGGTACTGCCTAATCCTGGTGAGTAGGTCCTCCCCATCCTCAATTATGTACTCAAGGAGTTCATTAAATAGGCTGATCCTGACCTCATGGGGTGCCGTCGGCGGCGGTATTGAGTATTGACTCAATATCCTACTTAACTCCCTGGATATGTCCTCAACTTTCCTAATTTTCTCGGCGTACTTAGTCGGCACCCTGGGCGCCGGTATTGCGCTTGGTCTCGTTATTGGCATGAAGTAGCCGGTATTTCCTATATTCATCAATAGGTCAAAGGCATGCTCTGAGGGCAGCGCGATCTTGTACTCAATGAGTCTCGCTATTGGCATTCAGCAAGCAGGAACCCGTTATAGAATTTAAACATTATTTCCACGTCCACCAACTGCCCATAACCTCGGCAGCCACGGCATATAGGCCGTGTATAAACCGAGTAATGGGAC
>DAXY01000068.1:35308-38616 GCA_002506645.1 Vulcanisaeta distributa
AGCCAAGTACGGATGTTTACGGAAGTAGCATTTAAAAATGCTGGGCTGTGGCGTGTAATGTGTCGACGCAGATGAAGACCATTAAGGCGAGGATATACTCAATAAGGAGGGGCTCAATTGGTTATTCGAGGGATGCAATAATAATAGTGCCCGGCGTCGAAACGGCGGCGGATGCGGCTAAGTTCCTGAACGCCAAGGTCGTGTGGAGGTCGAGGGCGGGTGCGGAAATCATAGGCAACGTACTTAAGGTTTGGGGTAAGCACGGTCAATTGCTTGTCAGGTTCAGGAGGGGATTGCCTGGGCAGGCCCTGGGCGATACTGTGGATTTAATAATGTGAGGCTCGGAGGTTAAGTCACGCAGACCTGCATGGAGGTTTTGTTGGGTCAGTAACTTTATAACCAAATAATAGGCACATGCCCGTGTTTTCGCCGTAGTAAATACACTCCCTGCAATCGCCCGGCCTACCAATCACTATCTTAACGCCACTTGGTAGTGGCGCCTGGACCGTGGGCACCTCCGGTATTTGAGGTCTCTCAATGGGCTCGGTTTCGGGCCTCGCTGCCTCAACCTGCTGCTTGAGCTCGGTCGGTGGGGCTTGTGGAGGTGATGGTGGGGTAGGCTGTATTGATGGAGGCGCATTCATCGGTGGTGGGGGTGGTGCCTGCACTATCGGTTGTACCTGTTGCTGTATAGGCTGCGGCGCCGCCTGTGGTTGTGATAGTGCCGTTGTTATTTCGTTCATGATTGTTTGCTTTAGCGTATCCGGTGGTGGTAGTTGTCCTTCATATATCTTCCTCCCATTTATTATTAATGCAGGTAGTGCGGTCACGCCGTCCTGCCTCATGGACTTAACAAGATAAATGAGGTTCTGAGGCACTTGGCTCTCCGGCATACTCAAGGCGTTAAGGGCGGCATCGACAGCCTCGGGCTTGATCCTAATGAACGTGGCGTTGATGTTTCTCTCACTACCCTTGAACTTCTCCCTAACCTCCGTGACCACGCTTCTGACGGCATTTTCGTAAGCCTCATCCCTACCGACAACCATGTAAAACTTAATCATGACTGGCATATACCTCAATTCTTAATGTAAGCTGATTTAATAAATCTTTAGTGTTTAAAACACGTCATGAACTCCATTACCCGTTAATTACGGCGCGCAGCTTCACGTTATTACTCAACAGTCTGTTAAGGTAGAGCTTGCGCTCGACGACGTTACCGTCCGGGCGCAGCTCATATATTATCTGCGTCTCAAATGCCTTAATGCCCGTGGGATTGCAGATCTTTAGGGATTCACAGAGCTCCTTAATGAAATCATCATTACTAAGCTGCTTATTCGTCCTTTGGTAATAACCCTCGGCAATTTCTATAACCCTCTGCGGTAGTAGTATCGTGGCCTTGCCGGAACCGACAATGTACAACCCATGATAGCCGAGAATCATTTCCCTCCTGACCCAGTCCATGTCTACGTCGATTAATGGCGATACGACGGTGACCTCTAGGACGCAGTTCCTAAACTCGGCAATGGATATTGGCGAGAACCTTGGGTCGTAAAATGCCGCGTGTATTGCCGCCGTGACCGAGTCCTCGAGTAGGTTCTTCATGGGCCTTATCGTCCCTATACTACCCCTGAGGACCCTCTTAATCATGCCGTCTGAGTACATGAGCTTCTCTATGGACACAAACACCCCAAGCTTCAGCTCGGCAATCCTGACCAAATTGGTTGGGTCAATTTCATAATCCGCCTTAAGGCCGAGCCTCTCTAGGATCTTGGACCTAAGGTACCTAACTAGGCTTGTGTATTCTCGCTCATTAAGCGGCCTGAATAATCCCACGCGGCGCAGCGTTGTGGCAGGCATTTATATTTAATGCCCTCCTAACCATGGTATCAATACTGATGGATTATTAGTAGATTACCATTGACGCACTGCGTACTTAACGCGCCCTGGATATTCCTTGCAATTTCTAATTCCCTACTTATGCGCGCATGGTGACTGCCGACCCAGTAAACCCTGCCACAGCCTGTGCAGAGCCAGAATTCGTCATGCCTAAGCAATACACCCCTTGGCACCCTATCAGCCACTAAATCCCTACCAACCCTAACCAGCCTTGAGCCGCATATGGGGCATAGGCTCCTCTCCATATTGAGCTTTAGTGGAATACCAAGCACCAGCGATAGTACCGAGAGCCACTCTATGTTCCTAGGCGTAATTAATAATAGGCTTAATCTAGTCCTCCTCCTAAATAACTCCCTATCCCTAGTCACCAATAGGTGGTTAATACTTAGTAAATCCATATCGCTGTAGTTAGAGTTGTACACGGCCTTGACCCCCAACATCCTCAACCACCTAACCAACCAACCAAGCATGGAATCAATCACAACCTCATCATCGCTCACGGGAATGTCGACGCAGGAATTAAGCCTGGCAACCTCCAAGGCTGATCACTTCGCAAGACCCCTCAGGTCATCCCATGGGATTGGGTTCCCCTCATTAAGGCCTTCAATGATTGATGGGCCAGGCACGGCATCAACCACGTGGCTTAGGTTAATTGCCTTAACGAACCCAGGCACTTTATCCCTAAATAATTCATAAACCTCCCTACCCACGCTAACCCTGTCCTTAGTCCCTGGCCTCACTATGACGTAGTAATTAACCAACGACTTTATCGCGCTTGGTGGTGCCGTGATGAGCCTGATAATTGATGCGCCATTGAATGTATCGACCCTAACGCCTATGCCGAGGCCGAGCTCCACGTTCCTAACCCAACCCCTAGCCCCATAAATCATGAAACTGCCCTTACCCAGGTACTCGCCCGAGGGCGCCTTCTTAGTCACTTGCTCACCCCTGACGTAGAATGCGTCAAGTACTGATAGGCCCATCACCCAAGCCCTTGAGTAGGAGACGGCGTACTGAGCAGCCTCCCTAATGTCCCCATCCCCAACGTCATCATTGGGGCTAGAGAGCCGAATAACCACGGCCGCGCCGCCGGGTATGTCGGCGTGCACGAAAATGTCCCAGGGCCTCAGGTAATGCCTAAAAATGACCTCATTCTGCGTCGCGTCCCTGCCTGCTATGACCAACCTACCGCCGCTGGTTACGAACCACCTAAACCTTTCAAACCACTCCCTGGCGCCGTAGATAACCTTCACCGAGCCCTCCCTAACGCCCTCAATGACCTTATCGCCCTCGGCCCTAAGCTCCTCAACACGCGCCTTAAGCTGGTTAAGGCTCTCCTCAGCCGTCCTCGCCTTCCTCTCGAGCTCCTTAGCCCTGTTGAAGAGGTCATTGATGACATCGCCAATGCTCGC
>DAXY01000068.1:38650-38978 GCA_002506645.1 Vulcanisaeta distributa
CCCTTAACCCTAATTCCCTGGTACTCCATGCCCCTGATCAATTCCTGAAACTCATCCTTAAATGATGACCAGTAATTCCTAAGTACATTAATTAATTCCTCAATGACGTACTTCCAATTAAGCACGGTCTCCGCCTTAACCCTCAACTCCTCGGAACCCCTCCTAAAGCCCTCGATACTCATCATCAACTCATCAATACTCCTCTCGAGCCTCGCAATCTCGCCGGATATCTTTGCAAGCCTCCTCTCGGCCTCCTCCCTGACCTCAATCTCGTGGAAGTACTCATCAACTGCCTCATTGAACCTCCTGAATTGCCTAACCTCGTCAT
>DAXY01000068.1:39003-39405 GCA_002506645.1 Vulcanisaeta distributa
TAGTAAATTGTTGGTTCCAACTCACCCCTGCTCACGGTGTTTATCATCGACGTGATCACGGACATAACGCCATCAATGTTTACCGAGGTGACGGGGGACCCGCAATCAATCGCCGCCCTAGCACACACCTCGTTAGCCACCTCACCACCCAAGCCCAGGCCCCTCGCCATGGCCCTACCAATTGTGTCGTAGCTCCGCAATGCCTTGATAACGCTCTCGCGATCGGCCGTGGGCTTAACGAAGTTTTGAGGCGGTGGCCTGTACTCAAGCCCCACATTGACTACCCTATCCCTGCCCCTATACATCCTCAGCGCCCACCTAATCCTGCCATCATTACCAACGTACACCGCATTCCAGGGCTCAAGGAGCTCAATCACTAGGTAGCCATCATCAAGGAGGAGC
>DAXY01000068.1:39448-43179 GCA_002506645.1 Vulcanisaeta distributa
CAACGCCCTCGGCGCCATGCTCAAGCACGTAACTGGTCAATCCAAACCTGTGGGAGTTGGCTATCACGAAGTACTTCTCTGAACCCTTCCTAAACCTGAGGAGGAGTGAGTTGCCCATGGTGTAGACCTTATCGATTATTGAATCCCTCAACTCACTAAGCTCGGTCACTATCGCCAGTAGGTCCAGGATGTTTAGCGACCTCTTTTGACTCGGCATTTGCTTTGATTTTTAACCCAGCAGGGGCCTTAAAAACGATTTACTTCTTCATAACCGATGACCCCTGCTCCCTCAATAGGTTAATGAGTTCGTTAATCGACTCCCTCAGGGACCTCATCTCCTTTATTAATTCATTAGCGCCCTCAAACTCCACCTTAAGCTTAACGCCGCCCTGCTGCCCATAGTCCTCCTCATCCTCCGCAACGCGCCTCCTCGACCTAATACTCGCGTTACCATCGTCACTGCCCGCCAATTCCTGCAGGAGCTCCTCCAAATCCACCTTCTTCTTCCTACCGAACATATCAATTAGGAATTCTCAAGTAGGTTAATAAGGCACTGAGTGGGGTTTATGGCTATGATTGGCGTGATTTACGATGATGCCTACCTAGGGCATAGACCACCGAGGAGTCACGTTGAAAACCCAGGGAGGGTTATGGCAATAATCAAGTCAATAGGTAGTAAGGTGGTCATTGATAGGCCGATTAGTGAGGTTGAGGAGTGGTTGCTTAAGGTTCATGATAAGGATTACGTTAGGTGGATTGACGATAATTGCGAGATGGGCGAGACATTCATCGACGCGGACACGTACGTAAGCCCAGGGACCTGCAGAGCGGCGAGACTGGCCGTGGGCGCGGTGCTGAGGGGTGTTGATAAGGTATTGAGTGGTGAGTGGAATGCCGCATATGCAGTTGTTAGGCCGCCGGGCCATCACGTTGGGCGTAGGGGCAGGGCGCTCATGGCCCCCACCCAGGGCTTCTGCATATTTAATAACGTTGCCGTGGGTTCGGTCTACGCCTTAAATCACGGCGTTGGTAAGGTGGCCATACTCGACATAGATGTTCACCATGGGAATGGGACCCAGGAAATATTCTATAGCGATCCGAGGGTCCTATACATTAGTCTCCACCAGGACCCATTAACCATATACCCAGGCACTGGCTTCGTTGATGAGGTTGGTGAGGGCGAGGGGGAGGGCTTCAACGTCAATATACCACTGCCGCCGTTCACCGCCGATGATGCGTACACCAAGGCCTTGGACAACGTGGTCTGGCCAATAATTGAGGAGTTCAAGCCACAGTTGATCCTAGTCTCCCTAGGCTTCGACGCCCACATGATGGATGGCATAGCCAACCTTAGGCTATCGCTGAACACCTACGTCTACGTATTCAAGAGACTGAGGGACCTAGTTGGTAGGGTTAGGGGTATCGTCTTCGTTCTTGAGGGTGGGTACAACACCGATGTCCTGGGTAGGGGCTCCGAAGCCCTAATTAATGTGATGAGTAATGGGGATGCCGAGGTTAATGAGGACACCACGCAGTCGGATCCCAGGGTCATGGCACGTGTAAACTCAATCCTTAGGGACGTGGTGAACACCCATAGGAACTACTGGCACCTGGCCTAAAATATTTAATAATTGCTGTAGCCAATGCGTAGTTGCGTGATGATGCTGGGCTTGATGAGTGATGATTTAGGTTAATAGCGCTGATGCGCCCACGGTCAATACCTGTGAGTTAGCAATTTATTTATGTAAAACCCGCCATTATTGTGGAGGTGCGCCAGTACTTACTAATCACATTAGCATTAATGACGCTGCTGGGCATTGCCCCGGTTTCACATGCCCAACAGGTTCAATTGCCCATTTACATACCTGCCGTCAACGTCAGTGTGACGGCATTATCAGCCAACGGCATGCCCCTGACCAAGTACGCGGTTGTTGGGCTCTCATGCGCTGGGTATAACGTTAGTAACCTAGGCCTCGTGAGTGCCGTAATCCCAATACCGAGTACTGGTTCGATAACATGCAGGGCGTATGCCTACTCCTTTGGCGCCTACTCAAGCAGGACCGTGGTCATAACGGCAAACGAGAGTGGGGAAGTCGTATCAGTAACCTTGGTAATACCCGTGAGTGGGTACTACGTGCCTGGCATAGGCTTTGTACCGATAGGCACCTTAATCCTGATCGCCGTGGCCATCATAATAATTGCCGTGCTAATAGCCATTGGATTAATGGAGTACGCCAGGTGGAGGAGGGAGAGACTGGCGAGACTTATAAGGCCTCCTGAGTAGGGTAAGTGATGGCTTAAATGATTTGTGGAGTCATACTTAGTGGTGGGTTATCGAGGAGGTTCCAGGAACGTGGAGAGCCATGGATTGATAAGGCGCTGTATAGGGTGAATAACGAACCAATGATAAGGCTGGTATATAACGCCCTCTCTATGGTTGTTGATGAGGTCGTAATTGCCGTGAACAGCCAGGAGAGGGCCACGAGCTATAAGGCCATAATACCGAGCGCCAATTACGTAATTGACGATGGAAGGCTCAGCGGGCCGCTTGCGGGCATCTACTCGGCACTCAGCAAATGTGGTGGGGATCAAGCCATCGTGGTTCCCAACGACATGCCGTACATAACGCCTAAAACCCTTGAACCATTAATAAGTGGGTTGGGAAGCTTTGACGCGGTAACGTACATATACCCAAACGGGCATATTGAGAATGCCTTAATAGCCCTTAGGAGGGCCACGGCGCTCCAGTACATGGACCTACTCATAAGTTACGGTAGGTCAAAGGTGTTCGACCTAATCAGGGGGTTGCCGAGGGTCCTATTCCTAAACCCACTAATTCATGGCATCGAATTAAGGAGCCTCATAAATGTGAACAAACGTGATGACCTAACAAACGCCATCGCCATTAATGAGGAATTAATTAAGGGTGACGTATCAATAATTAGGAACTACACAGTAAGTGACGTGGTAAGCAGTAGGCTTAGCGAACTCGCCGGGTCGCTCTGGTACACAATAGTGACCAGGGATCCCTATCCAGAGTTTAGGCTATATGCAGAGGCCGGCCTTCACTTCCTGGCCGCGCACGCACTGCTTGACTCGGCCAACGACAATGTTAGGGAGCTCGGTAGGCGTATATTGGCCTCCCTCGGTGTTTATAAGGCATGAACATAGTCATAATGGCGGGTGGCGCCGGGAGTAGGTTGTCAAACCCGAACAAGGCGCTTATTAGGGTTTGCGGTAAGCCAATGATTGAGCACGTAATACACTCAGTCAATGGGCTTGGCAGGATATACATAGCGACCACGGCAAGGCATACAGAGATAATCAACTGGTCTAGGGGGCGTGGCTATGAAGTACTGATGACGAGCGGCATGGGCTATCCCAAGGACCTACTTGAGGCATTACAAACCATTGGAGCGCCGACACTCTTCATGCCCAGTGACATGCCCTTCATGACCAGGGAATTCATTAGGAAGTTCCTGGCAATGACCGCCTATGTAGCATCACCAATGATAACATTGATGGTTGAGAGAGGTGGCGAGGTTGACTTTACCGGAGTAAGCCTTGTAAAGAAGCTGGAGCTAACCCGAGGCATCATACCGTGGACCTCCCTAGTAATTCCCTGGACAATCGAATTACTAAACATAAACACGCAAAAAGACCTAGAACTCGCACATAGCCTATGCAACATGCATAAATAAGTTATTTAAACCCGTACACAATCCTCACTT
>DAXY01000068.1:43252-43437 GCA_002506645.1 Vulcanisaeta distributa
ATTCAATCAGGCATTAGGCAGTTAATCGACGTGTTGAATAGGGTGTTTGAGGTTGTTAGGGGCTTGGCCGATGCCGAGGCCAGGCACATGGAGTTGAGTAGGCAGGTTCTTGAGATTAGCCAGAGGCATGCCCAAGTTACGGAGAAATTACTCGAGGAAGTCAAGGCCCTACACGAGGGCCAGGA
>DAXY01000024.1:0-2642 GCA_002506645.1 Vulcanisaeta distributa
AGTGCGCGAAGACCTTCTTGGCCTCAATAATGTGGTCAAGCGCCAACTCTCACGGCTCGCCCTCGATTTGTCATGAATTTAGGAAGTTCGTGACCGCCTCAATGGCGTCCTTCGTTAATGGCCCAGCCCCTGCATTATCGAGGTAAATCTTTCTCCGCGTTATTTCTATTCTATCCCTAAGCTCCTCGAGCCAACCCATTAACTAGGTTTATCAGTCTGAAATTAAGTTTTGCCGCACCTACTAAGTATTTCCATTATGACCTCTATTATTGCCTTCATTACTGAAACCCTCGTTGGCTCATCAACCTTAACGCAAGTCCCAAGCTCAATGCATAACTCGTCAAGGTACTGAAGTACTGTCTTGAATTCCTCGCTTGGGTTTACCAACCAATCGATTAGGTGGTAAATGGCCTTTACAGCCTCCTCCCTATCCATCACTGGGATTATTCACTAAATAATTAATAAGGCAATAAACTCAGGTCTCAATACCTGGATTCCTATAGACGAGGTATTGGGCAGATGGGCATGCCTTGGAACATAATAAGCAGTTAATGCACTTGCTCTCGTCAACGGTGAATGAGGGGCCGGGCCCAACACGCCTTAGGGCCTTGGTTGGGCACCAATTGATGCATAGGTTGCATTCACCACATATTGATGCCCTGGAGACTAGACCGGCTATGTGAATCCTCAAGTCCTTACTACCTGAGGTAATCAAAACCCTATTACTGCCCTGTTCAACCCTGACCAGTGCTTCTCCATACTTACCCTTAACAATGTACGTGTTGCCGGTATCCTCAACCCTACCGAGCATCTTTAGAAATTCCCTAAATGTGCCCAGGTTTATGGGCTCATCGACGTCGACCGTTAGCGACTTACCATCGTCGCTAAGTCTTACCGGATATTTAACCCTCAGATTCACCCTAATGCGGCTACGTATATCACCCGGTAAACCCCTCCTCCAGCGCCAGAGTCCGTAATCAATGAACTCCCTGGATAACCCCTGCCTGCTCGAGAATTCCCTAAGGACCTCATTAAGTCTCGCGTAAATACCCGGATACCTCTCACGCACTATTTCGAACTCGCCCAACTCATTCGCTGGGCATATTACGCAGCCAAGCCTATCGAAACCATACTCATAAGCCCTATTGTAGGGTAATCCCCTAAGCAGTATGTATCCCCAGACCTCAAGCGCTGTCCAGTCCTGTATCGGGGCAACAACGATGTCCTTGGTAACCCACTTACTAACTGAGACCTTGGGCAGCCTAGCCCTCTGGAGTGATTCGAAGGCCCTCTGGCCAACAACGCTTATGAAGCCCGTTGGGAATCTACGAAGTATTTCATCCGTTATCGGGCCGAGCTTAATCACCTTGCAGCACCACCTGTAATCCCTCGCCGGCGGCCCAAACTCCCTAATGGCCCTCCAGTACCTATCGCCTGCCGAGGCAATTATCAACTCAGCACCATAAAGCCTAGCCACCTCCTTGACGTTCTCGTAGGACTCAAGGGGCTCAAGGCCTGTGTCGTTAAAGAGTATGTAAAACTTAACACCAGTCCTGAACGTTAAGTCAAGTGCGACCAGGGAGTCCTTACCCCCTGAGTATGAAACTACCACAGGCCTCCTATACTCATTGAATACCCTCCTAAGGAAGTCCACGGCCTCCTCGGCCTTAAGCTCTATGTAATCCCTATTCAACTCAACAAAGTCCTTAAGAGTACTCGGCCTTGGGCTTGGTAGGGGGTTTCTCGCCACCCAACTCTTAATTATCCTAAGCCTACCGCCTCTCATGGACTTAGCCACCCCATGAAACCTGCCGTCCTTCGTCATCACCGCAACGTGAATATACCTCCCGCTGGGTAAGCTGCCCCTTATTATCGAATCCCTATGCACATCGAACCTTTCAGGTAGCCTATCCATTTCGAGCACTGCCCAGTAGCCGAGGCCTCGGTTAATCATTTCAGTAACGCCCTCATACAACGGCCTAAACCTCCACATACGCCCCTCTATGTCGTAGAACCTATGCCCAATCACCCTACCCCTGACAATGACCTCATCGGCTTGGTCAGCATAGCCGGGGATTTTATTAAGCAGTACAACCTCGTCGTCCGGCACAAGTAATTTAGCGAGCTCCTCACTACCGAACTCATTGACTATGGCCCTCCTCGTGATCTCGATATCCGCTGGAAACGCCGGCCTAACATCGCCGGGTCTTGTGACCCTGACAATGCTCATGGATGAGCAGCGCCTAATCCCAATATCCCTACTGAGCAATGGTACGTTTAAGTCATCACACCAATAAATGACCGAGGGCATTCACCGCGGGGTTTAAACTAAGAATGAGAGGAATTTAATGCTTTTGATGATGACGAAGGTACCTACTTCATATTCCTCATAAGCTTCTGCCGTGAACCCTCATCGAGGAGTTGTAAGACCCTACCCACAATCGCTTGATCCCTATCCTGCAAGTTCCTGCTTAGGCTGGATACTACCTTAGCCCTTAGGGCAAGTCCTGCCTTAACCACATCGTCTGGGTATGAGGCAAGTATCTTCATTGTTGTCTTACACCAATTAATGTATTCCTCATCACTTGCCCTACTGGCGAGGGTCTCAAGGACTCCCTTGAGCGCCTGGAATGCTTGTTCCT
>DAXY01000024.1:2713-3271 GCA_002506645.1 Vulcanisaeta distributa
CTATAATGAGTGTTAAAATAAAGGAAGCTCGACACATCAGTTAAAATAACAAAGTCCCAAATTAACCCAGGTTCACGGGGGCAGTAGTAGGCGTAGTGGGTTACCGACATCCCTCAGGAAATCGCGGAATTCGCGCCTAACATTCTCATCCCTAAGTATCTCAATTATTAAGGCCTTAAGGGATGACCTAAACTCCCTATCATTTATTACCGAGAGCATTGATGATATAACTACCCTCCTAAGGTTTGGATCATTAACCAGGTCGGCCAGCACTACCTGGATTAATGGCTTAACGGATGATAATATGCCCGCCACAAGCATATCCTGGTTAATAACCTGACCCGCCTGTGCCGATTGTTTATCATTACTGCTCATTAATGCTTCAATAAATCATCAGGTTAAAAACCTATGCATCAATTATCAATAAATTACCCAATTATGGTCAACCTCTCAATCCCCAGCGACTCAGGCGATTCCTCCCAATCATGGTTAACCAACTACTTCACCGACTCATAACTCCACCACTTCGGCACGTAAGGCTTGACCAGACAGCCGTGG
>DAXY01000100.1 GCA_002506645.1 Vulcanisaeta distributa
ATTCTATTCTCGAGGTATTTAATTTCTTCCTCAGTCAGTCTCCAACCCGCAACGCCCAGGTTTTCCTTAACATGTTCTGGATTTGATGCCCTTGGTATTGGGAATACATTATCATGCTTACTAATAATCCAATTAAGCGCGATCTGGGCTACTGTCTTTGATCCGTGATTCCTGGCTATCATTTCCAGCGCATCCCTTGGGAATCTACTGATGAGCCTGCCATGGCCGAGTGGGTAATATGCTATTACGGCCATGCCATTCCTCCTTGCATAGGGTATTATGTCGCTCTCAATCCTCCTATCCATTAGGCTGTAGGGCATTTGTATTGAGGCTATTTCGTATTTCTTAAGCGCGCCCTGGGCCTCGATGATTTGGTTTAGGTTAAAGTTGCTGAGCCCGATGAACCTCACCAGGCCATTATCGACTAGGTACTCCATGGCCTTCATGGTCTCCGTAATGGGTACCCTCCTATTCGGGAAGTGGATTTGGTAGAGGTCTATGTACTTAATGCCGAGCCTGGCCAAGCTCCTCCTGGCCGCCTTAATCACGGCATCGTAGTGAAGGTGCGTGGGCCAGACCTTGGTGGCTATGAACAATTCCTCCCTGTTAAGGCCCCTGATCGCCTCACCAACCAGTGGTTCTGAGCCGTATATCTCGGCAGTGTCTATGAAATTAATGCCGCCCTCTAGCCCGACCTTAAGGGCCTTAAGCTTCCTCTCGTAGCCAGGCCTTATGCCGATACTCGATAGGATTATCCAGGCCGGGTCGTAGTAAGTGCCCATCCCTATTACTGAGACCTTAACCCCGGTCTTCCCAAACACCCTATACTCCACGCAGTGCCCATCGACTTAGGCCTTATTAACATACCTCCTGAGCCTAGGCGTGTGCAGATTGATTGAGTCAGGTACCCCAGGATCGATCACCGGTCACATGGCATGTCACTCATCACTCATCAGCGCATTGGTTCAGGGCTTAAATGCCTAACTTGAGGCGTTGTTTCGTTGGGTTTATAAGCAGGTTGCTTATGCCTAAGCAACGTGAGTGTTGGTAGTAGGGATTTAGTTGCTAAGAAGATGGCCCAGTTAATAAGGGCTGGAGCCACATTGACGAGTTATACATGCCCGGTGTGCGGTACCCCACTGCTTAGGTTGAAGACTGGTGAGTATTACTGCGCTAATTGTGATAGGCCCGTGGTCATCGTTAGGTCTGATGCCGAGGAGAAGGAGGTCATGATTAAGTACGGGCTCATGGACATTAGGGATACGCTGTATGAGAGGCTCGTTATGATAAATAACGAGCTTAAGGAGACGAAGGACATAGATAGGATTAACGAGTTGGTCAGGTCCATGGTACTCATACTCGAGGCCTATGACAAGATAACCCAAATAATAAACCAGGGATTAACCAGGGCCGAGGCGGTCAAGGCTGGGGAGAAATAGGGAACCTAAGTAATGCGGCCACACCACCGACGCCCCTGAGCTTCTCACCGCCCTCAATGCTTGATGGAACTATCACGAGGTTCGCCCTAGTCCTCAATGCCATGCCTATTAAATTCCTCATTTCAACACCCCCCTCCTTATACGTCTCATCAAGCACCACCAGCGTCTCCACAGCACCAAACTCCAGCGCCCTCCTAACCTCGTCAATGCCCACTGCCACTAGGCCATTACCCATGCCCAACCTACTGAAGACCTCATCCACGTAGTCCTGGCCTAGGTCAATATTCAACTTCCTAAGCACTTCAACGCCGACCCTCTCAAACTCGTAAACACCGGCCAAACCACCCTCACCCTGCTCGTGATAAATGACCTGCAGGCCCAGTTTACTGAGTTCCTCATTAATCACCTCCCTAGCCATTGAGAGGGTCATGTGATTACCAACAACGATTATGTGCGTCGGCCTCCTGACCTGAACCCACTGCCTAACCTGCGTAAGCGCATTCCTAAGCGACCTCCTAAACCTATCCAGTGAGTCCTCACCCTCCTTACCACCGCCCTGTATCGGTATTGTACCGAGTAATTCCCTGCCAAACCTACGGATGTGGGCAACCGCGACCTCCTCCATGGAAATGGAAACCAATAATACACTTACAGACGCGCCGCTGAACATCTCCAGGACCTTATTAATGAATTCCCTATCAACCCCGCTTGGCTTGGCTAACCTATACTCAAGACCGTAGACTAGCTCCATCGTGTGGTGACTACCCTTGGCGCCCTCAAACCATTCAGGAACATCAATCAGCACGCCCCTAACCCTAAGCGTACCCCTGAAGGCGTGGTATTCAAGGCCCTCAACCCTAAGGCCGACATAGATCTTCACCCTCTCACCCCTACCACCCTCCCTACCCCTAAACTCCCTAACCGTCCAGCCATAAATTAAGTCGCCGGGGTCAATCAATAGGTAGATAACGTATAGGTCACCCTCATCCTCAACCACGAAGTCGATGTAATCCCTATCAATACTAAGCTTCACGAAGTCAGTGATGATGCAGGTAAAATAAACCTTAGGTGCTCGTGTCCTTTTCCCGCTTCTCC
>DAXY01000056.1:0-2100 GCA_002506645.1 Vulcanisaeta distributa
TAGCCCAGGTATTAACCACTTCTCCCACATTTCATCGACCTTCCTCTGTATGTACTCAATGTCCTCATCAGTCAAGTGCTTAAACCTAGTCTGTCTCCTTAAGTATTCCCTGACGGGCTTCCTCTTCAACTCGCCGCTGGCTATCCTGGCGCTGGTGCTCGTCAGCCTGAACTTGCCGTCCTCTATCTCAAATAGTGGCCATATGCCGGTCTCCACGGCCAACCTGCCTATTTCGTGGCTGTACTTGGGGTCGTAGCCCCAACCCTTGGGGCATGGGTCTAGGGTGTGTATGAATGTTGGGCCTCCGATCTCCAGGGCCTTCCTTACCTTGTTGTATAGGTCTATTGGGTCAGCCGCTATTGCCGTTGCCACGTACCTAACCTCGGGGTGCCCAACGGCCATCATCGCGGCCATGTTCTTCTTCCACCTATACTTCATGATCCTAATTTGCCTACCGCTTGGGCTGAAGGTTGTTAATGCTCCGTATGGCGTCATTGTCGTTTCCTGAATATCCGTGTTGGCGCTGGATTCATTATCATACATTAGTATTAGGAAGTTGTACTTCGTGTGCGTTAATGCGTTCGATACCTCGGATAGGCCGGCGTCGGCGCAGCCTAGGTCGCCGCAAATGCCTATTACGTTTATCTTCTCATTGGGTAGCTTGCCCTTCTCCATCAATACCTTTAATGCGGCTGCCGTACCAACGACGGCGGAGCCCGTGCCAGATAGTTGGGTGTGTATCCAGGGTAGTGCCCAGGAGGTTGTGTAGTATGTCGTGTTCGCCACGTACATGCAGCCCGTGGCCCCAATAACGATGGTGTTAGGTCCAGCAGCCTTGGCAACCCACCTAAGGACCATTGCCGATTCACAGCCTTGGCAGGTCCTATGACCCGCGTCAAAGTACTCAGTACCCGCCATCATTAGGAGGTCCTTAACTGTCCTGGCCAGCTTTATCGAGATGGTCATGCCGCATCACCCCTCCTCATGAGTCCTTCCTCCATCCCCATTTCACTCCCTAACTCCATACCAAACCACCCTCTGTTCAACCCTACCCTTTCTAGCCGCTTCCAGGGCCATATTGAACATGTTAATTGCGTCATTGTACGTGATCTCCCTGCCGCCAAGCCCCCCAATGAAGTTCATCATTAATGGCCTATGCTCAGCCTCGTACAGGGCGCTCCTGATTTCCGTGAAAACGACGCCGCCATCGAATGGGGACCCAAATGAGTAGTCCCTATCGACTACCGCGACCAACTTAACGCCGCTCAAGTAGCGTATTATGTCATCGGTTGGGAATGGCCTGAACCACCTAATTCTGAGGAAGCCCACCCTCTCGCCCCTAGCCCTCAACCTCCTCACGGCCTCCTTAATCGGCTTGGATACCGTGCCCATCCCAATCATGACCACGTCGGCATCCTCAACCATGTAGGGCTCAACGAATGGGTTGCCGTAATCCCTACCGAATATCTTCGCAAAGTCCCTATAGGCCTCCTCAATGACCTTCCTGGCGTTCTTCATGGCCTCATCCATCTGCTTCCTAATCTCCGTGACCCAGTCCTCATTGACCTGCGGCGCAACGCTAATGACATTACTCGGGTGTAGCCTCCTATTGCCTAGGTCGTATGGTGGCAGGAACTTCTGAACCTTGCTCTTTGGCGGTAGCTTAAACACGTGCTCACTGTGCGTCAGGAATGCGCCATCCATTGATATGCCCACCGGCAACATGACCCTTGGGTCCTCGGCAACCCTATACGCAATTAACGTGGTGTCGAGGGCCTCCTGGGCCGTGTCAACCCACACCAGTAGCCAGCCCACATCCCTAACCATCAATGCGTCATTGTGCTCCACGCCGTAGGCCCCCGGATCATCCAAGGCCCTATTGCCTATCAAGGCAACCACTGGGTACCTATCGGTGCTGATCGCTACGATGGCTTCAATAGCCAGTAACCAACCAACACCGCTTGAGCCGGCGAATGTCCTGGCGCCAACTGCCGATGCGTGTTTAACGATTTCGAACTGGTCATGTTCGTGGGCGGCCACTATATACTCGGCCTTCATGTAACCATCAGCTATTAACCTGGCCACGGTCTGCATGACGCC
>DAXY01000056.1:2167-4195 GCA_002506645.1 Vulcanisaeta distributa
CTCCTCATCACCCTTAAGCACTGCCTCAAGGCGTTTTGCCTCGAGTGCCGAGACGGACATGCCCCATCACCTCTTCCTCACACTCACTACCTGTGCCTTTGGTAACAATGACTCAAACCACTTCCTATAGGCGTCCCTGTCCTCCTTCCAAGCCCTGTACTCATCAATAAACTTCCCATACCCATCCTCGAACTCCATCTCATCAACCATGATTATAGTATCAGGCACTGGGCAGACCTCCGCGCAGATACCGCAGCCCTTGCAGTAGGCTAGGGCTGGGTTGAAGTAGCCGTCTGGCGTTACATCAAATACCGAGTCTGGGCAGTACTCCCAACACAGGCTGCACTTAATGCACTTATCAAAGTTTATGACGGGCCTATAGTGCTTTGCGGTGCCGCCCGTGAAGTATGGATTCCTCTGATTCGGCCTTAGGCCAGGTATTGCCGCGCCAATCATCATGTCCTTCCAACCCGGTAGGTGCGGCGGCTCATACTTATACTGCAGGCCCTCGCCCGGCTTAACCTCCCTCAACTTTACGAGTGATTGATACGCCTCCAGGGCCCTACCAACCCTCTCGCTTGGCTTATCTAGGCTCTCCAGGTACCTCCTAACGTCATCAATTGCTAATGCATCCGGCGCGGCCCTTGCAATGGCTCCGAGGACCCGCTCCACAGTACCGTCATCTGGGAATGTCCAGAAGTCGCCTATACTCCTCTCGCCGTAAACAACGACTAACGTGTATGGAGAGTCCCTGGCCGGTATGAACCTAATCAACTCATCAGGGCTCCTCTTAGAGACCACTATTAATAACCCGCCAGGCCTCAGCTTCAGGTGAACTGGTTGAATGCCCTGCCAAGCCCAGGACTCAACACCCTTCAGCAATGAGTCGTCAAGCACTATCGAGATATCGACGTAGTCGGGCTCCACCCTAGCCGCCTCGGCATCTAGGACATCCTCGCTGGCGCCCTTGGCAATGACCACGAAGTACTTAGCCGGCATGCCATCCCTCTCCGGGTCATCACCATACCTCTGGTAGGATAATGCCACATTACCGGCCATCCTGGCCGCGTACACGATCCCCCTCGATAAGTTCCTAGCCAAATGCCTCTGATGTACGCCCCTGTAAATGATCTCCATTGTGTATATGCTTGGAGCCTGAACAGACATTTTAATCGGGTAATGATAATCATCGTACTTTTAAAGTAATGCCTCCCCCTATACATTAAAATTAACACGCTCGATACGTGCCTTACGTGGGCTCCGGTTTATAAGCAATGATATATAGCATATGTAGGTTTATGAAATCAATTGATTGATCCTCTCCCTAACCCTTGCCAACGCCTCGACATCCTCCCTAAACTCATCCATTAGGTTATTCACGAAATTCTCATCAACCTCATCCAGCCTAGCCAATGCCTCCCTCACCATCTCCTCAAGCGTTGCGCACCTCCTGAAGACGTAGTACATGGCGTCAATATCGGCATCGCTGAGGCTTATTATCCCAGCCTCCATGGCCCTAGATACCACGCTCCAACCCCAATCACCCATGGTCTCCTCCTCAGGGACGTCTATGTTCATCTCCCTCAACCTCCTGAGCAGTCCATCAACGGTGAGTGATACGGCATTCCTAAGGCCGGTAATTATTGCATTTAACCTATCAATCACGATTAGTAACCCAGGGCCCATGAATATAAGTATTAGGCCTTAACAGCCCAGGGAATTCCACGTGTTTAAATGAGCACCCTCTTTACGTAGCCCGGCCTCGGCATGTAAATATCGCCAGACTTCAGGAGCATGTTTATTGCCTTATCCACGGCCTGCCTATCGAGGCCTGCCGCCTCAGCCTCCCTATACAGGTCCTCAACCCTAACAGGCTTGCCGCCGCTCGACTCCTCGAGCTGGGCCAGCAGGTTCATTATTAGGGCCATCCTCTCCTGGGCCGACTTGGGCTTCCCAGTCATTATAATGTCTATGTCTATCTTGCCGGACTCAATGTCAATACCCACACTGCCCAGGTACTTCATGAAG
>DAXY01000118.1:0-4082 GCA_002506645.1 Vulcanisaeta distributa
TCGTGATTACGTATAGGGAATTATTCGGCATGGGCCTTCCCGAATTAATTCAGCGGGGTGGGTCGGGTAGGCCTCCCTGCTCAATATGCGGCCTAACGCGTAGGTACATATACAACGCGGCCGCTGTGGAGCTCAAGGCCTCCTCAGTGGCCACTGGGCATCATGCGGATGATATCGCGGCATACGCGTTGAAGGCCCTGCTCATTCATGACTATGGCTCGCTTATCAAGCTCGTGCCGAGGACGGAGACCATGAGGGGTGGCGTGGCCCACATAAGGCCCCTATACGAGACCTACGAGAGGGAGACGCTATTGTACGCAATTGCCGCAGAACTGCCCTTCGTTGCCCAGCCATGCCCGTACAGGCCGAGAAATGCATTGGAGGAGCAGTTGAAGGTAATGCTTAATGACCTCGAGAGGGCGCGTCCCGGCATTAAGTTGGGCTTTCTGAAGGGGATTGTTAGGAATATCGATTCGTTCAAGGCCATGGTTAGGGCAGGCCCTAGGGCTAATGAGGTTAATCTATGCCGAGTATGTGGGCTACCAACGAGTGATTACGTGTGCGCCTTTGACAAGTTCACACAGCATGTCCTTGGGACGGCGTTGGGGCCACGCACTAGGGAGGTTGTTAGGGTTAGGATACGAGGCCTGGGCACAGGCTTTTAATAGTGATGTGCCTAGCGTTACTGCGTGAGGGTGCTTGACATAACACGTGATGAGGTGCCCAAGGATCCCCTGATACTCGTGCCCGTGGGATCCATTGAGCAGCACGGTCCCCACCTACCCCTGGGTACTGACTCGATAATTGCTAATTACGTGGCCAGCGAGGTTGAACGTAAAATGCCGAGTAAGGTCCTGCTCTACCCATTAATTGCCGTTGGGTCATCGATGGAGCACGCAGGATTTGTAGGCACTACGTGGGTTCGTTACGAAAGCCTAATCCACTACCTCCTCGACCTCGTCGAGAGCGTGTCTGCGTGGGACCCCGTCGGTGTTGTGCTTGTTAATGGCCATGGCGGTAATGTCGATGCGCTGAACATAGTTGTTAAGGAGTGGAACTACTCAAGGGCTAGGCCAAGGGCCTATCATTACTACATATACAATAGGAGGGTCGTTAATTACATAACGAATTACTTCCCATCCTTTGGGCATGCGGATGCCGTTGAGGCGTCATTAATGGCGGCAATAAGTAGGGACCTTGTTAGGTGGGATAGGATTACGGACATTGAGGCCGGCGGCAACATTAATGTTTTTAGGACGATCGAAGTTAGTGAGGTCGGTGTTGTGGGTTCATTGCGTAGGGACCTCGTGAGGCCTGAGGTCGGTTTTGAAATACTCAAGTTCATAATTAATGACTTGCTCAGGCAGATTCAGGACGTCTATGGTATTGCAATTGGTGGCGGGGGTGGTAATGCATGAAAGTGGTGTAATTGTTATACCCAGCAACACATTTTCAACATTTACATGTTAAATAGGGCGTAATCAATGAGGTAGCTGATGACGGGGTTAATCGAGAAGTTCCTGAGGATATTCGCGAGGAGGGGTAGGTCAATAATACTGGCTTATGACCACGGCATCGAGCATGGTCCAACGGACTTCCTGGACAACCCTGACTCGGCGGATCCGGAGTACATACTGAAGCTTGCCCGTGAGGCCGGTTTTGACGGCGTGGTCTTCCAGAGGGGTATTGCGGAGAAGTACTACGACGGCAGCGTGCCCCTCATCATTAAGTTAAATGGAAAGACAAGCCTATACAATGGGGAGCCGGTGTCGGTGGCCAACTGCACTGTTGAGGAGGCCGTAAGCCTAGGCGCCTCTGCCGTGGGTTACACAATATATCCAGGCAGTGGTTATGAGTGGAAGATGTTTGAGGAGCTCGCTAGGATTAAGAGGGATGCCGTTAAGTTCGATATTCCATTGATTGTTTGGTCATACCCAAGAGGTGGTAAGGTGACTAACGAGACTGCGCCGGAGATAGTGGCTTACGCGGCCAGGGTAGCCCTAGAGCTTGGCGCCGACGCCATGAAGATCAAGTACACCGGCGACCCAAAGACCTTCGCATGGGCTGTAAAGGTGGCCGGCAAGGTGCCAGTGCTCATGTCCGGCGGCCCCAAGACGAAGACTGAGGAGGAGTTCCTGAGGCAGGTCGAGGGAGTGCTCGAGGCCGGAGCCGTGGGCATCGCGGTTGGTAGGAATGTGTGGCAGAGGAGGGATGCGTTGAAGTTTGCCAGGGTACTGTCGGAAATCGTGTATGGAGGTAAGAAGGTTACCGAGGTATTAGGTGGGGTTGAATGAGGGTTGGAATACTCACCGGAGGCGGCGACGCGCCTGGCCTTAACATAGCCGTGTACACGTTGACTAAGCTCCTAGAGAGGAAGCATGAGGTCTACGCAATATTCCATGGGTGGAGGGGTATCCTGGATAGGGAGGTTAGGAGGGTCACGTCCAAGGACTTGATGGATTTCGCATTTGCTGGTGGTACGTTCATCAGGACCTCGAGGACGAACCCGTTTAAGGACGAGGCCAGGGCCGAGGCCTTCGCCAAGAACCTTAGGGAGCTTGGGCTGGACGTGATAGTGGCCATCGGCGGCGATGACACGTTGAGTGCGGCTGCCCAGACGCAGGCTAGGGGCTTGGCTAGCGTTGTCGGTATTCCGAAGACGATAGACAATGACGTTTACGGCACGGACTACACGATTGGTTTCGATACCGCAGTTAACGAGGCCATCAGGGTCACCGAGTCCTTTAAGACTACGTTAATCTCCCACGAGAGGGTCGGCGTCGTCGAGGTTATGGGTAGGGAGGCGGGCTGGATAGCCCTATTCACTGGGTTAGCCACTATGGCCGACTTCGTATTAATACCGGAGAAGCCCATTAATTGGGATGCCGTGGCCAACAGGGTTAGGGAGGCTTATGGAGATAAAAAGTGGGCCTTGGTAATCGTTTCCGAGGGCATTAAGGAGTATGGAGGCCCTAAGGATGAGTTCGGCCACTCTAGGCTCGGCGGTGTTGGTAATGAGTTGGCACAGTACATAGAGAAGGTGACGGGGTTTGAGACGAGGGCCGTGATTCCAGGCCACATAATTAGGGGTGCGCCACCAACGGCCTTCGATAGGGTATTAGCCGTTAGGTTCGCCACGGAGGCCTTCAACGTGATTGAGGAGGGCGACTTCGGGAAGATGGTTGCGTATAGGGGTAATGACGTAGTTAGGGTCCCCATAACAGAGGTCCTCGGCAGAAATAGGCTAGTCAGTGGGTACTGGATGAAACTATACGAAACATTCTGGGGGGTTTAGGCACGCTCAGGCGCACTGCCTCTTCCTCATTACGTACGTCCTCAAGTACTCTGCGTGGCTCCATACGAGGGGCGTTACTGAGGTGGGTAATCCCCTGAATGGATCTACCTGCTCAGGCAGTAGGTTCGTGGGCGTCTTAACCCTGTTGACCCATGAAATGAGTTCCTTAGCCCTGTAACAATCGCCCTTGGCTATGTAGTACTGGGCCACCCACAGGGTGGTTATTATCCATGGATTGCCCGGGATATCACCGTAATTCCCTGGAACCCTCTGGTAATAATCATTTTCGTAACGGGCAACACCCCCTATAGTCCTTACCCAGAGCCTATCCATAACTGCCTTGACGCTGCTCTCGAGCATTGGCTCGTAAACATCAAAAACGTTGAAGAGGAATACGCCCATTATGCTTGAGTCCACGGTCTTATCGACACTGACCACCTTACCATCATCGATGTTCACGGACCTGTAGAAGACGCCTCTCTCCCTATCGAATAGGTAATTCCTAATGGCCTCGCGAATCTCCATGGCCGCCTCCTCCCACTTACCTGCGCTCTCATACTCACCGAGTATTTTGGCCAGGTTGCTCGCTGCGAGTAGGCCTGCGTAGACCGAGGCCGCGGTGTAGGTGTGCACCCCAAGTCTCTCCTCCCACAGGTCGTAGGATTCCAGGGGCAATCTCAACCTCTCATCCCTGAAATTTACCATGAAGTTTGCGGCCCTGGCAATCACGTCATATACCTCCCTAAGCAAGTCATAATCCCTGGTCCTCTGGAAGTAGTGCCAGAAG
>DAXY01000118.1:4097-5423 GCA_002506645.1 Vulcanisaeta distributa
GACTTCCTACTCCTCGCAGTCCATGGATGCCACGTGGAGCCCCAGGTGCCGCTTGGGTTATACTTCTGGAATAGGAAGCCCTCACCACCGAAGAGCTTGAATACTAGGGAGTAGAAGCGCTTTGTGAATGTGAAGTACCCAGCCATGTCGAGGGCCATGGCCGCGAACGCCGCATCCCTCGGCCACAGGTAGCCGTACGTGTCTAGGTTGAACTTTATTATTGACGTATCCAGTGACGCGGGTATTGAGCCATTGACGCCGACGTGGCCGAGTAGGACGACGATACTCTGTGCCGCCAATTCATCATCGCCGAATTCAGAGGCTACACCCTCCCAGTAATTCACCGACCTGTTGAAGTACGTCTCCGCATTCCTCCTATCCCTAAGCTCAATTATCAACCTCATAACCCTTTCATAGTTCTCGCCGGCCACGATGAAGTAGTAAAACTCTGGACTCGCTATGGAGATTGCGGAGGCCACGGAGCCCTGCGCAATTGGGTTCTTCCCCAACACACCATCCTCGCAGTCCGGCAGGACCATGTTTAAATCCCTCCTACCCATGGTGTATTCGTAGATTTGGTTTGTGGATGCAATACCGAACCAGGTATTTCCCTTGTAGTGAAATACCGCGTCCAGTGAGGGGTCGTAAAATGCCGTATCGCCAGCCTCGTAATCATTGAGCCTAAAGTCGTGGTAGAAAATGACCCTGACAAAGCCTGGGCCCTTAATTGAGACGTGCCTAACGAGGGCAGGCTGCGGTATTAATACCGTGTCCTCAAAACGTATGTCAAGGCCATCCCACTGAGCATGTAGCCAAGCCTTCGAACCCGCCAGCCCAACCTCCTTATTACCTATGCCCTCGAGCCACGTGAACCTACCATCATGCCAAATACCGACTTTAAACACGCCACCGAAGGAGTGATGGTGATGCTGACCCAGGAGTGGGTAGTAAACATCCCTTATGTAGTAATTCTCATCATATAACACGGCCAGTGAGCCGTTGCTTAGAAATACCGTCCTCATTACATTCATTACTAACTAGGCTAGGCAGTAATAAGCATTAAGGCGTGGCGCCCACGCGCCAGTGCGTGGTAATGCCCTGGAAGAGGTTCAGCACTACTCATTAATTCCCCGGTGCCTTGGCATCTGACCTCCTCCCCGCCTCGTCAACGCCAAGAACCCTCACCCTCCAGGGCGGGTTCATTGCCAGAGTGTTCATGGATTAATAAACCCTTTCATTCATCCCCGCCTTAAAAGGCGAGGCTTTCGGTTGTAAGTCGCCGTGATTATATAACTGCGGCGGTTCTAAGGCCCAATTCATGGCGCT
>DAXY01000118.1:5481-14569 GCA_002506645.1 Vulcanisaeta distributa
AAGTCGAACATCTTCCTAGCCCTTAACTGGGTCCTTACCCTGATCAGCGTGTCCACTAGGGATATTACCGATGGTGGTAGTCTCGCCCTATTCAGTATGCCAAGTACGTTGGCCAAGTCGCTAAATGCGGTTAATGCGTTATTTAGGGCATTCCTTGAGTATTGCTGTGTGTTGTGGATTACGGTTGACGTTACGTACCTCGCGAAGTCCATGAGGGCCGCCACCGCGCCGCTGGTGTTTATGTCATTGTTCATCGACTCCTCGAAGGAGCTTACGAAGGTGTTGACCCTACTCAGTAATTCATTGTCCTTACTACCAACGTCCGGTGCCTCGTTTATGGCCTCCATCAGCATGTCATAGGCGGCGTAGATGCTCATGAGGGAGTTCCTCACCTGGTCCAGGGCGTCTGGGTCGAAGTCCATGGGCTTCCTGTACTGGGTCATTGCGTAGTAGAGCCTCAGCACCTCGCCGTCGTACTTCCTAAGTACGTCCATCACCGGTATTATGTTGCCCAGGGACTTACTCATTTTCTGCCCCTTAATAGTCACCAGCCCAACGTGTATCCAGTACCTGGCGAAGTAGTCAATGCCGAAGTACGCCCTGGCAATGGCGATCTCGTTCTCGTGGTGTGGGAATATTAAGTCCTGACCGCCGCCGTGTATGTCGAAGGGCACGCCTAAGTACTTACTGGACATCACAACGCACTCGAGGTGCCAGCCAGGCCTGCCAGGGCTCCAGGGACTATTCCACCAGGGCTCACCCTCACTCCAGGACTTCCAAATCGCGAAGTCCAGCGGGTTCCTCTTACCTGGCTCTGGCTCAACCCTGGCGCCTGCGATTAACTCCTCTATTCTCTGGCCCGAGAATTCACCATACCTGGGCACCTTGGTTATGTCGAAGTAGACGGAGCCGTCCGGGCTCACGTAGGCGAGGCCCCTATTCACGAGTTCCTGAACCCACTTGAGCATGTCGTTTATGTTCTCCGTAACCCTTGGGTATGCGTAGGCCCTCTTCACGTAGAGCCTATCCATGGCATCGAAGAACTCCCTAATGTACCTGCTCGGAACCTCATACCACCTATTAATTAAGTCACCCCCAAACTCCTGCCTTGCCCTGTTAATTATCTTATCGTCGATGTCCGTGAAGTTCGTCACGAACCTAACCTCAATACCGAGGTACTCCAGGTACCTCCTGAAAATGTCGTAGAAGACGAAGGTCCTGGCATGACCGACATGCATGGAATCGTATGGGGTCAAGCCACATACGTAGATCCTGGCCAGGCCAGGGCGCAGGAGTGATAATTTCTCGAGACTCTTCGAGGCGGTGTTATAGGCCGTTATTGGTAATTCCCTCGAGTTTGCGTACATGCCCTTACTGGGCAAATGATTATCACCAGGCACGGTTATGGATAAGGATTAATAAGCATAACTTGGTGCAGAAAAATTATTTTTACCTCAGGACTGGGTATAATTGGCGCAAATGAGTGCTGAGGAATTGACCGTGCTCCTGATGCTCAGGAGGTACGGTAGGATGGGTAGGTACTCACTGAGTGCTGTCGCAGGCATGGGTGAGGGCGTGGTTAGGCGGGTACTGAATGAGCTCAGGGAAAAGGGCGCGGTCAAGGTTATGAGGGGTGGGGCGGAATTAACGAGTAAGGGCGAGGAATTACTCAATAATTTACTGCATGACTTGGGAATTGACGAGGTTAGGGAGGTCACGGGCTTCCCGCAATTACTTAAGTGCGAGTGCAGGAGGTGCTACGCCTCGGTGATAAGCCGGGGCATTAATGAGGACTTAATCATTAGGCTTAGGGACATAGCCATAAAGAATGGGTCCGACGCGGTGTTGTTCCTAAAGTTCGTATGCCCGCAGAATAGGTTCCTAGTGCTCAAACTTAATAATTACCTTGATGAATTATCGCGCGCGGCAGCCGATGAATTGGGCAAGTTAAGTAATGTATCATGCGATAAGTACGTGATAGTCCTATGCGGTAATGAGAATTACCAATTAATGAAGTCGTTAATAAGCACCATAATTAATATTAAGGGTTAACTCACGCCGTGGCGGCCCTCTGGGATTCGTACTGCTTGGTCAAGCCGTCGATGGCGTTTATCAACTCCTGCTCATAATCAATGAGCTTCTTATAATCCTCATTCCTAACCTCCATCCTAAGCCTAGCCAGCCTCTTAACCACGTCCAACTCCCTGAGCGCTGACGCGGGGACTCCATGGCTTATGGCCTCAAGGCCCTTCCTATAGAACGTTATGATGAGCCTCAGCAGCCAGTACTGCTTGGGCGGTAATGACCTAACGTCAACTGGGTGATACGCGTCCTGCTTGAGGAATCCCTCCCTAATGAGGAATGCGGCGTTCAATAGGTGCTTCTCCTGCTCGCTAAGCGCCTCAGTGCCAAGTATCCTAACCACCTCCTGCAGCTCCGCCTCCCTGGTCAATATCCTAACGGCCTCATCCCTCAGCACCCTCCAGTCAGGGGATACGTTCTTCTGATACCACTCAGCCACAGTATCAACATACCTACTGAAGCCCATTAACCAGTTAATGGCTGGGTAGTGCCTAGAGTAGGCGAGCTTCGCGTCCAACGGCCAGAAGGCCCCTATGAACCTCAGCGTGTGGCTCGTGACGGGCTCCGTGAAGTCACCACCAGGTGGTGAGACGGACGCCGCTATCGTGACCGAGCCAAGCCTGTTGTCCCTGCCCAGCGTCACTACCCTACCAGCCCTCTCGTAGAACTCCGCCAACCTAGTCGGTAAGTAGGCGGGGAACCCCTCCTCACTGGGCATCTCGCCAATCCTCAGCGCGACCTCCCTCATTGCCTCGGCCCACCTACTGGTTGAGTCCGCCATTAGGAATGCGTCATAGCCCTGATCCCTGAAGTACTCGGCAATTGTGACGCCCATGTAAATACTGGCTTCCCTAGCCGCCACGGGCATGTTCGATGTATTAACAATGATCGCCGTCCTCTCCATCAACGGCCTACCGGTGTTTGGATCAACCAGTTTTAGCAATCCCTGCAGCGCGTCCGCGGCCTCATTACCACGCTCACCACAGAGCACTGGGAAGACTAACCTAGCCTCGCTATACATTGCCAACGTCCTTATTGTGACCGTCTTACCACTGCCAAAGGGCCCAGGTATTGCCGCCGCGCCCCCAATGGCTATTGGGAATAATGTATCGATAGTCCTAATCCCCGTTATTAATGGCTCGACTGGCGGCAACTTCTCCTTAAACGGCCTTGGCCTCCTCACGGGCCATTTATGCCACATCTTGACCTTAACCGTGCCCTCCTTGGTCTCCACCTCAGCGATCACATCATTGATTGTGTACTCGCCCTCAGGGGCTACGTACTTAACGACACCGCCAACCCTATAAATCGGTGGGTACAGGATCCTATGCTCAACCAGCGGCGTCTCCGGTACGACGCCGAGTATGTCGCCGACATCAACCTCATCACCCACCTTGACCTTGGGTATCCACCTCCACTTCCTCTTGAAGTCGAGTGGCGGCGCCTTATCATAATTAATGCCCCTGGCCACGAATGGCCTATTTGTTAGCTCGAATATTACCTTTAATGGCCTTTGAACCCCATCATAGACGTTATTGAGTATGCCAGGCCCTAACCACGCACTCAGTGGCTCACCAGTCCTAACAACAGGCTCCCCAGGCCTTAAGCCCGTAGTCTCCTCATAAACCTGTATGAATGCCATGTCACCCTGAATCCTAACAACCTCGCCAAACAGCCCAAGCTCCCCCACGAAAACTAATTCATAAAGTAACGCCCCTGGCAGCTCCGCCTTAACCACAGGCCCGCTTATGTAGACAATCCTGCCCTTGCCTGATGACACGGCATGCGCTATACCCTAAACATATTTAAAATTAATTCTACATCATTAATGGCTTAGCCGGGCAGTGCCAAATGCGCCAGTAGGGTCTTGATTTGGTGCTCCATTAGCCTGAGCCTTGAGTCGAGCGTGGCATCTACCCTGACCGAGCCGTCGGTAGATTCAATTACTGCGCCCAGTAAATCCTCGTTCGTGGTGTTTACAATCGCGTTGAGCCCGAGCTCTGATATTAATTCCCTAGTTACACCCTCATCAGCCTTACTTACCGTTATCACAAGCTCCTGCGAGCCTATGATTGATGTGGCCCATAGAATTGAATTTTTAAGGAACTTCTTATAACCATCAGTGCCCCTCATGGTGGTGATTCTCTCCTTAACCCTCCTAATGACCTCGGCATAGGCGTTCTCGAGGATCTCCAACTTCTCCCTCTTCACCTTCATCATTTCATCATAGAGCCTGTACTCCCTCTCCATGTTCAACTCCTTATCAATGTTCTCGAGGGCGTCTGAGTACTTATCAATGACGGACTTAACGGCCTCCATCAACTCGGCCTCAGCCCTAAGCCTAGCGTTATTGCTCCACTCATTAATCTCGCCCTCAAGCTTGGTGACGATACTGCTTATCAATCGCTCAATGAGTTCCTGCTCAGACACGCGGCGAGGCTATTTTACTCATTAAAAAGCTTTCCTTTCCCTCCCCTGAGAATTAGCCTACGCCCACTAATTAAGTATGTGCAATTGCCCACGTCCACGTAGAACCAGCAATCCTCCTTAATTATCGTCTTTATCGAGCCCGTCATCGTTAAAATCCTCACGGTCTTGGCGGTCTCGTCAATCACCACGCCACTAACGCCGTTTAAGGACTCATTCCTACAATTAACGGTCTCAATGAACTTAAACAATAATGGCTTCCTCATTGACTTGCCTTCCTAGCTTCCTCATTCATTATGGTCAATATCCTAGCAATGGCCCTCCTAACCGCCCTAACCCTGCCGGGGTTATCCAGGGTACCACGCTCCCTCTGCGTCTGTAGTTTGAGCAATTCGCTCCTCAGGTCATTGAGTAGTTTTGCCCTATCCTCAGGCTTCATGCCCCTGATTGTCCTTGCGTTAAGTCTCTGCCTGCCCGCCACCTTCACCACCCTCCACCTGCTGTGCCTGGGCCTCAGCGGTGGCCTCCCTAGTTGGTGGTTTTATCTGGAATTGATCGCTAAACCTTATCGGCGGCGTTATCCTAACCTCAATACCGTATATACCGGGCTTCAGCAATACCTGCCCAACGAACCTCTGCATCTTCGTCCTAGCGTCGAAGCCGTTTTTGTAAATCACGCCGTACACGTACTTCTCAAACCTAGCCCTCTCGCTGGTTAACTTACCGCTTATCGTGACCTCCGCACCCCTCGCGCCACCATCCATTATCTGCCTAATGGCTATCATCCCAGCCCTCCTGAACTTAACGCCCTTAGTCATGGCCCACGCAATCCTATTCGCAATGATCTTGGGGTTGAGCTCCGGGTTCTGTATAGGCGTTACGTCGATTACTGGGTTCTCAACCTCAAGTTTCCTACTGAGTAGTTCCGTCAACTCCTTAACGATGATGCCCTTCCTGCCAATTATCCTATTCGGCCTCTCGGCGTATATGATTATCCTTGTGCCGAGTGGGGTCTTCAGGACGTCCGAATCCACGTAGCCCTGCTTAGCCAGTTTGTAGTTTAGGAATTCCTTAACCATCCACTCCTTAATCCTATCCTGCAATATCTTCTTATAGACAGGGATCCTCCTCTGGGCTTGGCTCATTCGGGGGATTGGAGGGTCAACGCTATTTAAGATTTTTGGTAATGTGGGCCCTAGGCCGGTTCGAACCCCACGATGTCCATTATCGAGCCCCTCCTCTCACCCTCGGGCTTGAACACGGGCCTTACCTTAAGCCCAACCCTAACGCCGCTGGGTTCGACATTAATTATGTAGTGGATGAGCCCGCCGGTAACCCCAGGAAACTCTATGAACCCAATTATCACGGGCTTGGGCAGCCTATTGCCGTTGGAGTCCTCGTAAATCACGGTGTAGGTCTTGATGATGCCCACGGGCGCCACCTCCACCAACTCCTTGATCTCGGCGAAGTCGTACTGACAAAAGGCCTTTGGAGGCATTAACAACCTGCCGCAGACGTGGCATTTACCAGCCAGTAACTTGCCAGCCCTTAAGCCCTCGAGGAACTTGGTGCCTATTGGGCCTGCAGTGTACCTATAGCCCTGCTCAATGGTGTGGAGCCAATGCCTAATGTCCCTATTCACGTTTATCTTCTCGAAGGACACGCCCATCACCTCACCGGCTCGAAGCACTCAATATCCAGTACCGACCCAGTCCTTTGATTGGCAGGCTTCCACCGCGCCCTAACCCTCATGCCGAACACCCTCATTGACTTAACATCCTCGGGATCAACGCATAGGTAATGCATTATTCCTGGAAACCTATGCTCACTGAATTCCCTGCCAGGCACGTCGAGCTTGATCACGCCAATGACCCTAGGCTCTTTAAGGGGCTCCCTCGTACCACTTATGTAGCTGACCACGGCGGTGATTACCGTACCCTCATCCCTGACCTCCACCCAACCATCAACTGGCTTAAAGCAGTAAGGGCAGTACATCTTCGGTGGTACGAATACATGACCGCACTTACCGCAGTACGTGCCGTAGATCTTGCCATTCCTTAATCCCTCGAGGAACTTCGAGTAGGCCGTGCCGACCGTGACATTATACTGAAATGACCTCACCCACTCCTCATGTGGGTAATTCTTGACCTCACCCTCCTTAATTGGTGTACCCCCTACCATAGCTCATGTATTGCTAAGGCCATATTTAAGGATAACCTCCATCGCAGAGGCCTTATAAATCCATAATGGGTTAATGAGCCGGTGATGAGGAGGCATTTGCCTGAGCGGTGGTGAGCGCCGGAAATACTGACTAGCGGCTCGTGACCATGCTCACGACGTAATTGGTGGCATCATTACGGAGGTCCACAACCCTCACCGGCAATTCATCAACCCTAACCCCCCTGGCCATGATAATGGTTGCCAAGACGCTGGCGATCATTGCGGCATTACCACCAACCCTAGCCCTAACCCTACCCGCTAATGCGGATAACTCCTGGTCAAGCTCCACGGAGTCCCCATCGCTGAGTAGGCCGTTGGTTATTAAGTAATTAATGAACCAGGAATACACGTAATCGAGGACCCTATCCCTCGCAATACCGTACTTAGTACCAACCTTATTGGCTATGCCGTATGGGTCGAGTAGGAACACAAGGCCGTTTATTGGCAACCCCCTCTTGATCGTACTTACCACGCAGGATACCTTACCCCTCATCTCCCTGGTCATGTCCAGGGTGGTTGGGTAGCACCGCTGAAATAACTCGGAGTAGGCCCTATCAACATTGCCTGGCGCTGCGGCTACATAACCCACGGTGCCTAAGTCCCAACGCGGCATTGCGAGGCCAATAACCCTAGCCACACTTAATTGGGATGTTAGAACTTAAAAAGTGAGGGGTTAGGGTTTCACGACTATGAGTGCCACGGCTAAGGCATTGACTAAGGTGGTTGTCTGCCCAATATGCGATTACATGGGTGAGGACGTTAATAAGGTAGTTGAGGCAGTGGCGAAGGCGGTACCGAGGCCAAGGCTTAAGTGCCCAAAGTGCGGTGCTGAGGTTGACGCAAGCTCCTTCGTAACCCACATGCGTAGGCATGGTAGGGTTGGCGGTAGGACAATAACCTGCGACATATGCGGCGCCAGGTTAAGTGGTGAGGGGGCGTTCCTCCGGCACATGAAGGAGCACCTAATAGCTTCGGTTAGGCGTAACGGCATGGACATTTACTACTGCCTAGTCTGCGGTCAGGAGTTCATCACTAAGAACTCGGCGATCACGCACCTAATGAAGAGGCATAGCCTTGAGTGATTTGTCGTGGGATTGCCCTGGGACTTCGTGATTACGTTATTAATTATTTGGCCGCCTTACGTGGCCAATGCGACGCCCGTGGTGGCTGGTAGGATTTTTAGGCGGAGGACGCCCATTGACTTCGGTAGGAACTTCATCGATGGTAGGAGGGTCTTCGGTGATGGTAAGACGTACGAGGGCTTCATCACCGGGCTCCTGGCCGGCTTCGTGATTGGGGAGGTTACCTACATCGCAGTGTCGAGCGCCGTGGACATAGCCCCCGAGTTGCCGAGGCCGTTGACGGTCCTCATAATGTGCCTCGCCGCCCTACTCGGTGATTTACTAGGCGCATTCATTAAGAGGAGGCTTGGCCTACCCCGCGGAGCGCCCGCGCCATTGCTTGACCAACTCGATTTCCTACTCGCGGCCCTGCTGGCCCTGTGGTTAATCCAGCCAAGCATCTTGAAGCCAATCTACGTGGTCATTGCGGTGGCCATAACACCACCGATACACCTCGCCACAAACGCCATAGCCTACCTACTCGGACTTAAGAGGGAGCCGTGGTGATTGTGTAATTAACTTTATAAATTTCCGTTAAGGCGCCGGCCCGTGCGTGCCATAGTACTTGGTGATGAGCACACGGTCTACACCTTCAGGCTGCTTGGGTTTGAGGGTAGGGTGGTTAGTGATGGTGAGGACGTGCTGGCGATTATTAAGGAGTTGAGCGTTGAGGAGGGCGTCGGCGCCATATTAATTACGAGCAACCTCGCCGATAGAGTTAGGGAGGAATTCGATAAGTTGAGGATGAGGATGAGGAAGCCCATGCTCATTGAAATACCGTCACTCAAGGAGGCCAGGTTTAAGGAGGTGAATTACCTGGCCATACTCAGGGGAGTCCTCGGCATCTAGCGAAGCATCATCAACAACGCGAATAATAAGTACGCAATTATTGTGACCGACATCGCCCCCAACGCCGCGACCCTGAACCTACCCATGTAATTAACGTTCCTAAGGAGCGCCGCGGATACGTACGCGAGCATCACGTCAGTAATAAACACACCAATCGCCAGAACAATCCCGTAGGCCTCACGGAGCGCGTAGATGATTATCAACGGCGACACAGCCACGGCGGCCAACGTGAAAATCACCGCCAGGGTTACGGCCGCCCTAACCCCGTATACGTTGGCCACGGTCCTAACGCCAACCTTCACATCACCGGCAACATCAATGGCGCCCTTAACCAACTCCCTACCCATGGTGGCGAGGAATGAGGTTATGAATAGTAGATACGGTAGGTT
>DAXY01000118.1:14594-15207 GCA_002506645.1 Vulcanisaeta distributa
TGATGATGTCACAGCCACAAGCACGTTATTCACAATAAGGACCCTCTTCAATCCATAGTTATATGTAAAGCCGAGCAGCACGGCCACCGCCAGAACCACGAGACTCCAGGTGGTTAGGTAACCAAGGACGACGCCCAACACGTTGAGTAATACGGCGATGACCACGGACACCAACGACAGCGCCCAAGCCTCCCTAACCGAGGCCTCACCACGTACGAGGGGCGCCTCAGGCCTATTGACCCTATCCTCCTCAATGTTGTATATGTCATTGGTCGCAAAGAGGAACACCTCCGTAAGTAGTGAGGAGAAGAAGAGGAGTGCCGTGGCCACGGCACTCCTGCCGCCAGCCACCACATACGAAGCAATAACTATTAAGCTCGTTAACACGCCATGCTCAATCCTGGAAAGCCTAACAAATGCGTTCAAATTCACGATATGCCACGGGGAAACCCACTTAATAAGTTACTCCATGCCAAGGGTTGTCCACGCCCCAAATTCCACATCCCACGACCCAGCACATGGGCATTCCATGCGGTATTGCGTGGTGAAACTAGTCGTGGAAATCAGGGTGGAACTAAACCTAAGGCTTAACTCAGGGCTGGTATTGGCAATA
>DAXY01000016.1:0-1614 GCA_002506645.1 Vulcanisaeta distributa
ACCTATTATACCACTTGGTCCACTAATTGAGAGGAACCACATTATTATTACGAAAATCACTATTAACACCCCAGCCCTGGATATGAATTCATAAGTGTAATGCCAAACCTTCTTAATGAAGGCTTTATGTAACGGTAATACTAATGGAGGCAATGAATATGAATACGACGCACTACCACCCACGAACCTTAAATGCACCTTTGAGAAACTTGATATAATAACCACACCAATTAAAGCCACTGCGTAGGGAAGTATTACGACAAGGCCCATTAGGTGTGGAAATACGGCGGCGGCTATTAACGATATTATCACGAACCTGGCAGTACATGGCACGTATGGAACCATTAATGCCGTAAGTACCCTATCTCTGGTACTCGGCATTGCCTTCGTAGCGGTTATTGCAGGTACATTGCAGCCAGAGCCAGCAATCAAGTATATTAAACCCCTTGACGGAATACCAACTCGCCTTAACCACCTCTCTACTGGGAATGATATTCTCACAATCAACCCCGAATCCTCAATAAACGCTATTAGGAGGGCAACCCCAAAGACGTAGGGAATAAAGTCTATTAATGTCGAAACTCCATTCCACACCCCATCAACAATTAATGACCTAGTTAATTCATTAGTTACATAATGCCCAACAATACTATCCATTGGCAATAAGTTAAGGGCGGTTGATAGTAGATCCACCAGGGGTTCTAGGGCGAGGAATATGATCTCAGCTATTGCAAATAGTAATAAAATAGAGATAATCGGGCCGTATCTCGGATTCATGAATAATTCATCATATCTACTAATCGAGGGCTTTTCCCCCTTTACAACAAACCTGTTAATAAGCGATCTTACGGCATTCCACCGCATAGCCGTGATATAACTGCTTACGTCTCCAACCTCTTTACGGGCATTCTCAATTACTTGCCTAACATAGTCATTATTCAATAAGCTGCTCACTAACTCCTTCGCAACTGGGTTATCACTAAGTACCTCTATCGCGAGCCCTCGGGATACTCCCAAGGCATTCGCCATAGTATCTATGTATTTCTCAAGTTTTTCGTAATTGACCACGTATGTATTGCCCTGCCCTAACTCACGTATTTTAATGATCATGGCTTTCAACCTACTTAATCCAGCACCCTTAACGGCTATTGTGGGTAGTATGGGTATTCCTAAGACTTTGCTTAACCCATCAATGTCGTATCGAATACCTCGCCTTAATGCTAAATCCATCATGTTAAGAACGAGGATTACAGGTTTACCTAATTCAAGGACTTGAATAAGTAGGTAAAGGGTCTGTTCGGGATCAAGTGCAGAACCAACCATTAATATACCGTCATAGTCACCCTGTAATATTTCTCTAGCAGCCACGATCTCATCAACCATGTTAGCCCTAAGGCTGTAGGTACCCGGCAGGTCTATGAGTGCTACCTTAATACCATCAGTGCTGTATTCAACCCTATTTATTGAAACTGTAGTGCCTGGGTAATTAGCGGTCCTTATGGTGACGCCGCTGAGTTCACTGACTATTGTGGACTTACCACAATTTGGTATACCAGCAATGAGAACCTTGACACCATTATCATGCATCTACTTACCGACTATTAGCCATGATAG
>DAXY01000016.1:1633-7959 GCA_002506645.1 Vulcanisaeta distributa
GACTTATAAATTACATTAGGGTTACCCTAACGATATGCAGAAAGCCAACCCCTTGAGGAAACCATCCAAGGTATGGCTTTTAGCGGGCATTGTATCAGTGGCAATAATCATTGCAATAATGTCAATGCCTGAAGTGCTTGAACCCCTTGCCAAGTACATAGTTAAGTCCATGGGGCCCTACTGGTTAATTGCCGTACTCATTGTTGGAGTGATACATGGTTTAAAGCCCGATGAGCATACCTGGCCGATCACCGTGTCCTACGGCCTAATGCAAAGTAGAGTGAGAGGTGTCATTGCGGCTGTTTCCGTGTTTGCTGGCGCACTAACCCTAGTGTGGACATTAATGAGCGCGTTGGTGGGCGAGGTAATGAGCTTATTCAATACGTCAATTCTCGATCCCTATGTAGACATAATTGTTGGGTTAACAATGATAGGCGTTGCTGCATACCTAGTCTTTGGCAGGCATGATGGTGGTCACGGCGTTAAAACCGCGGATTACAGGCTCATATGGATCCATGGACTGGCGGCGGCATTTGGCGGGGACTTCTTCATCGTGTTGATACTGACCGTTGCGATAACCCCTATGATCATGACCGGGCTATCCTTCTTAGTCGGCTTCATGTTTGGCTTTGGTTCCTGGCTCTCCCAGACCATTATAGTACTAGCCATTTATAAGGGCGTGGTTAAGGGCGTTGGTGATTGGAGTGTTGTGGCTGAGGCCGGTAGGATCGCCCTTGGCATACTGGGCCTGTTCATGATCGGCCTTGGCATCTACTCATTCTTTATTCCCAGTGGTTAGGGGAAGCATTATTTTTAAGCAAGTGCCTTACTGCCTCAATACCGTGGTTACTGCTGAAAGTATTAGGTTGAGGAATTACTTGTTTAATTACCCGGTTAATAGGCCTAGGAGGCTTAGGTCAAATGTGCTTATTAGGAATATGGTTGCTGAGACGACGCTTAGGCCTGACGACTTCGTCATGCCGATCTTCGTAAGGGAGGGCATTAACGAGCCGGAGCCCATTAAGTCATTACCTGGGCAGTATAGGTGGCCTCTCAATGATAAGTTGATGAATTTTGTTGATCAATTAGTTAGTTCCGGCATTAGGTCTGTCATTCTATTTGGTATTCCTGAGCATAAGGATGAGTGGGGTAGTTCGGCATATGATGAGCACGGCATAATCCAGAGGACCATTAAGTTCCTAAAGGATTCCTTTGAGGATAAGCTCATCGTGATGGCCGACGTATGCCTATGCGAGTACACGGACCATGGGCACTGCGGCATTGTCAAGAGGCTGCCCGATGGTAGGTATGTAATTGATAATGACTCAACGATAGGGCTTTACGCGAGGACTGCGGTGACCTACGCCGAGTCGGGCGTTGATGTTGTGGCGCCGTCAGGCATGATGGATGGGCAGGTTAGAGCAATTAGGGAGGCCCTCGACAGGGCTGGGTTCAGTGACGTAATTATCATGGCGTACAGCGCCAAGTACGCAAGCTCCTTCTATGGACCGTTTAGGGAGGCCGCCGCTAGCGCGCCTAAGTTTGGCGATAGGCGTAGTTACCAGATGGACCCGAGGAACGCCCATGAGGCGCTTAAGGAGGTTGCCATGGACATTAATGAGGGCGCCGACATAGTGATGGTCAAGCCAGCAACGCTCTATCTAGACGTTATTAGGCTCGTTAAGCAGAACTTCCCCGAGGTACCGCTGGCGGCTTATCAGGTCAGTGGCGAGTATGCCATGCTTAAGGCCGCCATAATGAATGGTTGGCTCGATGAGAGAAAGGCAATTCTCGAGTCATTGATAGCCATTAGGAGGGCTGGAGCTGATTTAATAATTACGTACTTTGCAAAGGATGTTGTTAATTACCTGGACGATATCGAGAAACTCTTCTGACTCGGCTATTGTCTAAAAATAGGTATTTATTCAATATACTTATTTTTACTCTAGAGAAAGCAATATAAATCCCTAGAACCCGCAAAATGTCGACCAGTATGAATATTAACCGATTCTTGGCCGATAGGTCAAGGTTAATGAGGGCTTCTGAGATTAGGGAGTTGTTGAAGTGGGTTACGGAAAACGTGATTTCCTTTGGCGGTGGGATGCCTGACCCATCGTCCTTCCCGGTTAAGGAGATAATAGAGGTTACGAGGGATGTATTGTCCACTAAGGCGGAGAAGGCGCTGCAGTATGGGACTACCGGCGGTGTTTTAGAATTGAAAGAGGAGCTCGCGAAATTCATGGGTAAGGTAGGCATTAAGGTTGATGGGCCTGAGAATATCATAATTACGGTGGGGAGCCAGGAGGCCCTCGATATAGTGGGTAGGTTATTCATTAACCCAGGGGATTACGTAATAACGGAGAGCCCAACCTACTTAGCAGCACTGCAGGCTTTTAGGATTTATGGGCCTAGGATGGTCGGTATTCCCATGGATAGCGAGGGAATTAGGGTGGACATCCTCGAGGATACCGTTAGGAGGATCATTAGTAGTGGTGGTAAGCCGAAGTTCATTTACGTAATACCCACGGGGCAGAACCCAACGGGTATTACAATGAGTGAGGAAAGGAGGAAGGCGCTAATTGATATTGCCAATAGGTATGATCTCCTCGTAATTGAGGATGATCCATATGGCTATATCTACTTTGGGGATGGCAATCCACCGGCCAGGCTCAAGGCTATGGACAGCGAGGGTAGGGTAATCTACTTATCAACCTTTAGCAAGATAGCCGCGCCCGGGCTTAGGCTCGGTTGGGTTGCCGCGAGTAATGAGGTAATTAGGTGGTTTGAACTCGCTAAGCAATCCATTGACCTACACACGTCAACGCTGAGCCAGTACATAGCCGCTGAGTTGCTAAGGAGGGGTATTATTGAGAGGAATATACCGAGGATTAAGGAGATCTATAGGTCAAAGAGGGACCTAATGCTCCAGGCCCTGGGCGAGAACATGCCCGAGGGAGTTACCTGGACAAGGCCCTCGGCCGGCATGTTCATTTGGCTGACAACGCCTGAGAACATTGACACGAGTGCGATGCTTGAGGTTGCCATTAAGAAGTATGGCGTTGCCTACGTGCCAGGTAAGTCGTTCTATCCAAATGAGGATAGGCACAATGACATGAGGCTGAACTTCACCTACCCAACGCCTCAACAAATCCTTGAGGGAATTAAGAGACTTGCAATGGCGATTAGGGAGTTTATGCCGTGAGACTTATCGTGCGTGCCATGAATTGGTAATGACGAATACTTATAAGCCACTAAATAGATCGTAACGTAATGCGGAGAATTGCCGGTGATGCTAATGGTCTTAGCATTAATGAATTGGGTGATTTACTAGGTATCATTGAAAGGAGTGTTTATGAAAATAATAGGTTGATCCTAACAATAAGTTCTAGACTTGGGTATAATGACTTAGTTAGCAAATTAACCATTGGCTCATACGTAGTGGTGGTTGATTCATCAACGGGTAGTGAGATCCTTCTTCGAGTCAACAGGGTTGAGAACCTGCCCAGCCCACCACCCTCGATACTGGGCATGAATCCTACGTATATTAGGGTCGTATGCGATTTCGTCATTTCACGAATTAGGAGGGGTGAATCCACTCAATACACGTCACTGATCGTAATACCCGTTAATGGGAGCCTGGTCATCTACCCCAGTGATAAGGTTATTAGGGATTTCCTTGGACTAACTGGTAATTTATTGTTTGGCAGGGCATTGATTAATGGGTATGAAGTACCAATAGCCCTTGGGGAGGATGTGCTTAGCAGGGGATTACTAATAATGGGGCAGCCAGGTTGTGGTAAGTCGCTCCTCATAAAGAACTTAATCAAGGAGCTATACTCAGGAAGTGGTTATGGGAATGTAATAGTGCTTGATAGGACCGGTGAATATACGAAGGACATCATTGGGAGGGGGATTGACGCTTCGGCATTAATACCGGTGGACCTGATGAAGTTGGGTAGGCCCATCGACATTGATGAATTGAGGAAGTACATAGTTGATAAATTAAGAATTCTTGGCTTTCGAAGTGAGAGGGTTAAGGTCTCGTTTAGTGTGTCGAGGAGTGATGGCGTTGAGTTCGACATAGACTTCAGGAGGAGGGGGTTTGGTAGGCTCAGCATTATACCGCTTTCGATAAGGTTTAGGTGGTTTATCGAGAGGGCGATTAATTACTTGGACCCAGAGATTAGGTATGTGGTAACGACGTTAATCATGGAGAATGATGAGGCGTTAAATACGGTCCAGAAATTCATCAACGCGGTTAAGGACCCGGAGCTTCTCAACAGAGTTGGTAGGGGCCCGGTGAATAAGGCCATTGATTTGGCATACTCACTAAAGAACTCGGGGTTCTTCGACGCGATTATTAATGTTAATGGGGAGGGCGTGGATATTTCCATGTTTAGTCCATTAAGGGCCTTGAGGAGTAAGGTTGTCGTGGTTGACCTGCACGAGTTGCCCGACGAGTTAATGGGCATTTATGAGGTGGCGTTCATAGAGGATGTCACTAGGTGGTTCATGGGGTCTAGGGGCAATGGGGTCGTCGTGGTCGTAGATAATGCGGAGGGTCTCATGAGCAATAAAGACCTACTGAATTCATTAATCAGGAGCGTAAGGATTGGTAGGTCACATGGTATATCCTTCATAGTGGCCACTAGGTCATTCTCGAGGAGGTTATATGGGGAGTTTGGAAATATCATTATAATGAGGATGAATGGCTCTGTGAAGCTCAACTGCCGAGATGGTGCGAACCTCCTTAGTAATGAATTCATCCTAATCTCCCCATGGCTAAACATCGGTTGTATAAAGGGCTCGGTGATGTAGTGTTCAGCATAATTCTTAATTAGTGGTTACGTTCAATACCTACAATGGCAACTATAATAGCCGAGTTACCGCCATTAAGGAGGATCGACAATTTAGGTAGTTACCTAGACATGGTAGGCAGCGTCGTTGATTACGTAACGCACGTCGACATCCCGGACTCCACATTCGCAAGCCCATCAGCCAATGCAATACTCGTGGGCTCACTAATTAAGCGTAATTACGGTAATGTCGAGGTCATAGCCAACGTGAGGGTTGCTGACCATAACAAGGTTGGGCTTACGGCATTAATAATGGGAGGCTTAGTAAACGGTGTTAGGAACTACCTACTAATGAGGGGTGACCTAGGCCCAGGCGTCACGGCAGTCCAGGACCTAACGCCCATGAGCGCCATCAATTACCTGAGGGGGGTTGAGCAGGTCGGTGGTGCCAGGTTCGGCATATCTGTGTCGAATTTCGAGGAGGGCTACGTGAGGGAGAGGTTGAGTGTAAAGCCTGACTTCGCAATGCTTCAGTACACATTATCGATGGATGACTTAATGCTGGTCCATAGGGTGGGTAGGGAATTTAATGTTGATGTTTATCCCGCGTTGTTAATAATCACGGGCAAGTCCTCGAGGGTCATTGGGAGGATATTAAATACTGAAGTACCCGTTAAGCCAGACCCAATAGGTGATGCCGTTAAGAGGGCCCTGGAATTACTGAGGTACTTCCCAGGCATTTACTTATCAGCGCCTGGGGACTTTGAGGCAATTGTAGAGACGGCTAAGGCTTTAAGGAAGCACCTATGACCCTTCCTGGTCCTCCTCCTCACCCGGCAACCTGAGTAATGACCTTATCTGCTGCTTCTTCGGCGCCTCAACCCTGGCCTCGAGCTTGTCCCTGTACATGGCTATTATCGTATCGACAATACTCAATATTGCCCTAGCCGTGTCTGACGTGGAGTACTTCATAAGGAATGGTTCGCCTAGGTCGTTGGACTCGCCAATCCTCGGGTCGAGCGGTATCATGCCTAGGTACGGCACGCCGTACTTATCGGCCATCTCCTTACCGATCAACTTCCCAAATATGTAATACGTCCTATTGGCCTCAGGGCAGTAGAAGCAGCACATGTTCTCGATAATGCCGACCACGGGCACCTTAACCTTCCTCGAGAAGTCGATGGCCTTCTGCACAATACGCCTAGAAACATCGCTTGGCGCGGTAACTATTATACTACCCGTCATTTCATTAGCGAGGGTTTGAGCTATTGTTAATGGAGCATCGCCTGTACCCGGCGGTAAATCAATGAATAGGGCGTCCAACTCACCCCAACGTACGTTGCCGAGGAAGTCCTTAATGGCCCTATCAACCAATGGGCCCCTCCAAATCACGGCAGTATCGTCGGTGGGTAGTAGGAAGTCCATGGATACGACCTTTATACCAAGTGGGCCCTCCGCGGGTATTATCTTCTCATCCTCACTAAGGTATAGGTTGGCGCCGACTAGGCCGAGTAGCTTCGGTATTGTTGG
>DAXY01000016.1:7997-10614 GCA_002506645.1 Vulcanisaeta distributa
AAGCTCTTACCAACACCACCCTTGCCGCTCATTATTGCGAACTTAGCCTTAATGGACCTCATCGCATGGGCTATCTCGCCCGTATCCAGTGGGCCGGCCTTCTGCACCGAAACCCTAATCTTACCTCCGCCCTGACCACCCTGCGATGACATAAGCATTACAACTACACTTGATGTGTTTAAAAAACAAACTCATTGAGTAATTACTTTTAGTACTCCGATACGAAGTCCTCAACCTTCGGAATCTCCTTGGGTAGCCCCTTCCTCTCCCTAATCTTCATTATCATGTCCATGAGCATGTTCTCAGGGACCGGCGACCACCTCGAGAACTGCAGGCTCCAGAACACCCTACCTGCCGTGGCGCTCCTCAACTCATCGCTCAGGGTGAAGGATTCAATCACCGGTATCTCGCCCTTAATCGTGACCATGTACTCCGTCTGCACCATATCGAGTACCTTACCCCTGTGCCTATTGAGCACGCCAATCACCGACCCAATGTTCTCCTGGGTTGTCTTAGCCTCTATGGAGAGCATGGGCTCGAGCAATGTTGGTTTGGCGGCGAGTATGCCGGCCATTATTGCGTTCTTCGTAGCCGGCATTATCTGCGCCGGGCCCCTGTGCGCCGGGTCCTCGTGGACCACCGCGTCATGTAGTATAACCTTTATGCCCCTCACGGGCTCCTGGGCCAGCGGCCCCGCCTGTATGGCCCACCTAAAGCCCTGGATTATGTAGTCCCTGATCTCCCTTAGGTACTGAATGCCCGTGGTCTTATCGACGAAGACGTTGATGTATTGATCATCAACGGTCCAGATACCCCTGGCCTCATCAGTGTCCCAACCAGCCTTCTCCCTAAGTATCTTGGCCCTATCCCTCGGGTCCTGGTCATCAGTCACCTCACCAAGTTGTATTAGCCTTATTGTCTCCTCATCAAGTGGTTCAACGCTTATGTAGAGCTTGTTGTGCTTATTCGGTGACTTACCCTCGAAGGTTGGCGATGTAGCCCTAACAGTCTCCCTAAACCTAACCAATGGCTGTGATACTGTGAAGTCCAGCTTAGTCCTCTCCTTGAGCATCCACGTAGCGATCTCCAGGTGTAGCGTACCAACGCCACTGAGTAGTACTTGGCCAGTCTCTTCGTCAATCTTTAGGCTCAGGGTCGGGTCTTCAATGGTTAACTCCTTAAGACCCTCAACTAGCTTGGCCAAGTCATTTGGGTTCTTCGGTTCAATGGCTACCGTGACCACGGGCTCGCTTATGTACTTCATCCTCTCGAATGGCGCGGCGACGTCCTTAATCGAGGCGGCCACTATGGTCTCGCCAGCCCTGGCATCATCAACACCGAGTAGGGCGACTATGTTGCCTGCCGGCACCTCAGGTATTACGATCCTGTTCGGGCCCATGTATAGGTAGGTCTGTAGGACCCTCTTCGTTGTCTTGGCATTTATTAGGTAGACCTCGTCACCCTCCCTAATCGTCCCACTAAACACCCTGCCCGTGGCTATTAAGCCTGCGTGCGGGTCCTTATTCATCTTACTGACCGCTATGACCGTGGGGCCGTCGGGATCTGCCTCAAGCAGTGCCTTACCCAGTGGCGAGTTTATGTCGCCCCTCCAGATCTTCGGTATCCTATACCTCTGGGCAACGTTTGGTGGGGGCACGTGCTCAACGATCATGTTTAGGATGGCCTTATACAGCGGGAACTCCTGGGCAAGTTCATCTACGTAGTTCTTCTCGTAGGCATCAACGATGTTGCTGAACTTAAGGCCGGCCTTAGCGGCCTGCGGTATTGTCACGCCCCACTTATGGAGCGCTGAGCCGAGCGCCACCTGGCCCTTGCCCGGGTCAACCTTCCACTTATCCTTGAACTCCGGGTCCGCGTACATGTCAATTAGGTTGTTGAAGTCCTTAACAATCTCCACAATCCTCTGCTGAATCTCACTGGGGCTTAGCCTGAGCTCCTTTATCAACCTATCGATCTTGTTAATGAACAGTACCGGCCTAACCATCTCCTCCATCGCCTGCCTAACCACGGTCTCCGTCTGGGTCATGACGCCCTCAACCGCGTCAACAACGACCAACGCCCCATCCATAACCCTCAGGGACCTCGTGACGTGGCCCGTGAAGTCTACGTGGCCTGGCGTATCGACGAAGTTTATTATGTAAGGCTTGCCCTCATACTCGAAGTATAGGCTTATGTTCGCAGCCTTAACCGTCATCTGCCTCAACTGCTCAATCTCTACGTAGTCCATCGCAAGGGCCTTACCGGCGACCTTAGGGCTTAGTAGGCCAGCGCCCATTAACAGTGAGTCCGTGGTTGTTGTCTTGCCATGATCAACATGCGCTAGGGTACCTGCATTCCTCACCTGGGCAGGATTTCGCATCATTGATAGTATGTCCTCGATTTTCTTCTCAATGATCCTAACCGCCATCGATAATCAAAACCCAGCGTCAAATATCCCTAATAAACCTTTCTAATGACGAAACGTAATAAGGACTACCCTCTACGTTTGCCACGCCCTACCCTCCTCACGTATCTACCGCATGAATCAATTATTGAACGTAATTTAACCGAGCAATTAAGGTAGTGCTCGACATCAATGGCGTGGTCGTTAATCACC
>DAXY01000016.1:10787-10942 GCA_002506645.1 Vulcanisaeta distributa
GTGATCAATGATAATAAGGGGAATCCGCCATTGCTAAATGATTGGGGATGGAGCGTACTCATTGAGACTGATAAATGGGTGTTGCTTTATGATGCAAATACGGAACCGAGGGTTATGGAACACAATATTAAGGCGTTGAACATAGACCACGGCAA
>DAXY01000016.1:11011-11155 GCA_002506645.1 Vulcanisaeta distributa
TTGGTGGTTTACGTTCCTGAAAAGGATAATACACTAAGTAGGTGGGGCCTTAACCCAGTGGTTGTTAGTGAATCCAGGGAGATCCTTGAGGATGCAGTAACTACCGGGGTAATGAGTGGGATGGGCATTAATGAACATTCACTG
>DAXY01000016.1:11201-12887 GCA_002506645.1 Vulcanisaeta distributa
AGGCATCGATAATATAGTGAAGAGAGGATATGAGTTACTTGGCGATGTTTACCTCGTGATCGGTGGGTTCCATAGGCCAACCAATCAACAACTCGATTCAGTCGCCAAGTACTCAAGATACATATGCCCAGCGCACTGCTCCGGAGACCCTGCAAGGCATTACGTAAGTACTAAATACCCAGATAAGTACTGCGACGTAAGAACAGGCAGCATACTTAACTTACCAATTACTGGGTTAATTCGGAATGGTTCTTAAGGGTCCCTGCCGGGAATTACATGGATGTAGTGAAATTAGGAGGATCAATGGCGAATAACATGAATTAACCATAGAATTAGGGCGTTAGCTAATTAATAATAGAAAGGCTTTTTAACGCAGCTTTAAAAATATGGGAGTATGATGAGCGCATTGATGGTACTCGTACTTATTTACCTAGTGGGGAATAACTCACTCGTGTTAATTAACGTAACGGCACAGGCACCAATGCCATTGATTAATATAACATTACCAGTTGAACCGTTGGGTCCTGTAACTGTGGTGAATAGCACAGGGCAATCAATACCATATTATATAATTAATAATGAATTAATAATTCCAGCATTGGACCAGGGCAACATTACAATAGGGTACACGCCCTACATAGAAATATTGAGTAATGGAACATTGCAACTCCAACTGTCCTCGAACTACGAAACACAATTATACATTGGAAACAGCGTATTACTGGCATCAATACCTAATAACATAGTGAACTTCCAGGAAACAAGCAACGGCGCTGTAATAACCCTGGCCCCAGGTAATTACACAATAAACTTCATAATAACGAATCCGCAATACACAATCCACGCATTCAATGCGCAGCAAACAACAAAGGCCATGAGTAAGGCACAGTCATTACACCCGTCACTAGGCCTGGACTATGCAATAGTGATTTTAGTCGTGGTTCTCATAATAATTGCACTAATGTTTACCAGGTATAGAAAGGAGAGTAAATAACACAGGAAATACTAATAAACGCCCAGTATGCCAAATAAAATTTGTGAGTTTGAAATTACCACCATACACCTTCGACGATTTTCAAGTGGGTATGAGAATGAAATCACAGGGATTAACGGTCACCGAGGCCCACGTAATACAATTTGCAGGATTAACAGGGGACTACAACCCACTACACGTGGATGATTTATTCGCAAGGGAATCAATATTCGAGGGTAGGGTAGCGCATGGATTATTGGTTCAATCCCTCGCGGTCGGACTCTTTGCGCAACTGGTTGCTGGAACAACAATAGCCCTACTTGAGGTTAACTCCAAATTCCTCAAACCAGTGAAGATAGGTGACACGATATACGTGGAGTCCGAGGTAGCTGATAAAAAACCAAGCAATAAATACAATGGAGGGGTAATAACCTTCAAACACGAGGTAAAGAACCAAAACGGCGAAACCGTAGCCACAATAGAAACAAAACTAATGGTAGCAAGAGGACCAGCAGTAAAGAGAAATGTAGTAAAAACATAAAAATCAATGACCACGGTGCGTAGCGCTTTTAAACTAGGCCTTTGTCTTTGTTACTTAGCCGGGTCGTCTAGCGGCCAAGGATGGCGGGCTCTGGACCCGTTGACCCCGGTTCGAATCCGGGCCCGGCTACCACTTCTACAAACAATCCCCAATTGATTTAAGCCGCACCCGC
>DAXY01000046.1:0-3222 GCA_002506645.1 Vulcanisaeta distributa
GAGTAGTCGCCTACCCATTCTATCGGCAATTGGACCAAAAATGACGGCGCCGAGGGCAACCCCTAAAAAGGCAGATGCCGCTAACAAACCGGTTTCAGCCGGTGTTAATTTCCACAATGGTATTAAGTAAATTAGGGCCGCGCCTATTATTAAAGTGTCATACGCATCTAGGAACTGGCCCATGGATGCCGTGAACCAGGCAAGCCAGAAGTATTTACCGAGTCTCCTAAGCGGTAGGTCGTCATAGTTAGTACCAGCCGACATACATGGACGTGGGGTTTATGCCCCTTTAATGGTTTTTGCCAATAAAGTAATGGCAATACCTAGGGTTAACTAGGTGTATATAGGTTATATATCACGCATCCCCACATCAACGCCTTTGAATGATCGAGTCATGGCATTTTAGTGGCATTCCAGGAGCTGTGGTAATTCAGTCAATGAGTTAATTACGAAGTCGGGACCTGGACCATCGGGCGTGTTAATCATGGGATTCGCGGAATTACTCCTTTCTATTATCCCCACGCGCATTCCCACGGCCTTCGCCCCAGGCACATCAATGCTGGGCCTATCGCCAATGTACATAACCTCACGGCCCTCCATGTTGAGCATCCGTAATGCCTTAATGAATGGTTCTGGATGTGGCTTAACGTGGGTTGTATCGTCGCCTGCGACTATTATTAAGTCAAACAATTTATCCAACCCATCCTTACTTATCCTATCTCTCTTAAGCCCAGGCTCGCCGTCCGTGTTGGTAATTATGCCGAGCACTAGGCCGCACATCCTCAATCTACTTAGTGCAGCGACTGCGTCTGGGAATGGCCTACTCCTTAGTCGCCATGCGTCCCAGTATGCCCTGACGAGGTTGTTAATGCAATCACTACTTAATGTAATGCCCAAGGCATTTGCGACCTCGCTAAGCCAAACCCTCCTATCAAATTGTCCCTTGGACTCCATCTCGGTCTCAATACTCATAAGTAGGTTAAGTACGTATGATTCGTTGTGCTTACTCATTAATGATAATCTATTGGCAATTACCTGCCTCGCGTAATTCCTCGACTCACTAACGTCGACCAGCGTATCGTCGTAGTCAAAGAGCACGGCCCTTATAATGACCTCCCGATTAGGTGCCATACGTGCCTATTAGTGTTAGTAGCATGTAGGCTATATCCTTTATGGAGTCTAGTACGTCGTCAATGCCGAATATCAGGCTCATACTACTCATGAACTCGACATACGTTAATTCCTTGGCGCTTGCATATAGCTTATCCAGGGCTGAGTCCTTTATGTCGTCGACCTCCTCCTCAAGCTTCTCAATTCCCATGACCATAACCCTGATGTCCGCGAAGCCCCTCTTGTCGAGATTATTCAGTATTTCGATGAGCATCCTCATAGCCTCCTTACCAATCCTAAGCATCTCCAGGAATTCCTCGCTGAGGAATTTCCTGATAGGCTCGGTATTGCATAGGTAATACGTACGCCTTAACTCCCTCGATAATACGTGAATTCCATCGAGTATGTCATCCGACTTATTGAGTATTGTATCCATTATTGATGCCGCGACGATAGGGACGGCGCCCTTAAGCACGTAATCATTCACCTGCCTAACGATTTCATCACCCTCACGTTCGAGCGCCGCTATCTCCCTCATGCCCTCGGAAACCTTGGTCTTACTGGCATTATTGTTCTCGACAGCGCTCAGTACCATCTCCTCAAGGATTGACAAGGCCCTCTGGCTAAGGCCGACATGAGCCGCTAATTTACCCAGGAATTCCCTCTCCCCCACGTACAGTGGCGATAGTATTTTATCCCAGAAATCCTTTATGAACCGGGACATTCTAAGGCAAAGGTATGACTAAAGAGTTATATATAAACCAATTCCTTAATACCTCACCGTGATGAGGATGAACCCAGCAGAATGGTGACGTTGGTACGCCGCTACTGATCACATCCTCGCAATAACTAGGTAGAACTTACCAATCTGCTTGCAAATTGCTGGCACCTGGCCTATGCGTAGTGCGGCTATGCATGGCTCACCACCGCCAATCTTAGTGGCTATATCAAGTAAGTACTTATCATCAACCTTAGCCTTACTAATACCCCCACCATCCACTGGATATACTGCGAGGAAGTCATGATCCATGTACCTAAACTGCACCTCCATGCCATAAACCTCGTAATAGTACATGCCCGGTGAACCCACTTCCCTAATCCTCAGCCTGATCGTTACGGGATTACCCTGCATGTCCGTGGTCCTATGCACGACGTATCCACCATCCCTCTCAAACATTGACCAATCCTTACCGGCGAGGTAAATAATGGCATATACGTTGACGGGGACGGTCACGACCCTCGTTACGGCATATACGGCTTGAACCACATCGTCAAGGCTAAGCATGGGTACACCCGTAATTAGCCCTGCCTATTGCCCTTTTAACCTTAACTCTTCTTTAAGTGTAGAGATAATTAACGTAGGAAGTAGTTCTCGTACTCCTTAACGTATTGAACACTCTCCCTAACGCTGAGGAATAGTCTCTTGACGTACTCAACATCCTCCTTAGTAATGTCCTTATGACCAACCTCCTGAGCCCTCAATTGCGCGGGGGCTAGAAGCTGTATCGCGTACCTGAGGCTCTCCTCAGTGCCTACCTTCGTCAACTCCTCGAGCGCGTCGTTGGATAGGGAAACCTTCTCCTCCCTAGCCCTGATCTTTATTATCTCCCTAACCTCATCGGCGGTGTAGGGCTTCGTCCTAATTATGATGAGCCTATCCAGCATGTCAAGTGGTACGCCGTGGGGTGACTCGACATCTGTGCCCCTGATCTTCGTTATACCCCTGTTCGTGGCTAATATGAGTATTGGACTTAACTCACTCTCCATGGCCCTGCTTAGGTATGCCCAGGTCTCCATATCGAGCATGTGGACGTCGTCTATAAACAAAACGCCGGGCACGAGCTCACCCTTACCATCATTTATTAACTTCATCACGAACTCATCAACGGCCTTCCTAACCTCATTCGGTATCTCGCGCTCCTCGGCGGCGAAGCCGAAGATCATGGCGCTTAGAAGACCCTGCTGCCTAGCCTGGTATATGTCCAAGTCATTTAGTGTGAAGAACCTCGTTATCTCCTTCTCCTTATACACCGGCCCCTTCGGCACCTCTATCTTCTTCTTAACGTAGATGTCGTACGTCTCCCCACCCTCACCCTTACCCTGGACGAACAC
>DAXY01000046.1:3289-10183 GCA_002506645.1 Vulcanisaeta distributa
CTCTTCTCCTCATCCTTCGTTGCCAGGGTTATGGTTGCGCTCCTCGGTATTTGGGCGTATGGGTTGTATGGGTGCTTACCGTATTGGATGTCAAGGGCCTTAACAACGCCCTCATAGACCCTGCGCCACTCCCTAATCCTCACACCAATGGCGCTCCTGAGGGCCCTCGTCAGGAACTCCGTCTTCTTAATCTCCATGCTATAGACCTCGGCAGCGCTTATCTGCACAAACGGCGTGTCAGGGCCGAGCTCCCTGGCAATGCCTATGGCCAATGCGGTCTTGCCAGTGCCTGGGGGTCCAACTATTAGCACGCCCTTACCGCCGAACTTACCTGCCTTGATCATCTTAACGACGTAGTAGGCCGCTTCCCTGGCCTCGACCTGCCCAACAAAGCCATCTGCGGAGAACTGCACCTTACCATCCCTAATTCCGAGACCCTTAATGTGGCTGTGCATCCCAACCCTCTCAAAGGTTGGTTTCACCTCCTCAATCTTTATCTGGGACATCGCAATTAGCGGAGGTGATAAGCCCTTTAAACCTTTCAACGTGAGTTCATCGACCCGGCAAGCGATGACGTGGATCACCTACTCACGTGAATGAGCATCGTCTCGTCGTTTATGGGCACGTGTACGTTATCAATCCCGTACTTAACCCTCAACCTCTCAAGAAACTGCAGGGCCTTTATTGCCTCGGTATGGACAAGCAGTACCTTCGTGTCCGGGTTGAAGTGATTAATGAATGCCTCCAACTCAGCCCTACCGCTGTGGGAGCTGAAGTCAAACCAGTAGAGCTTTGCCTCAAGTACGACCTCGCCCTTATCAATAAAGGCCCTACCTCTAGTCAACAACTCAAAGCCTGGCGTATCGGGTGCTTGGTAGCTGGGTAATATCACGGCGTTTTTCCTATCCCTACCGAGCTTCTTGAGGTAATAAACGGATGCGCCGCCCTTTAGCATACCTGCTGGCGAGACTATTATGGCCGGCTCCCTCGTCAAGGACTTCCTCTGGTAATCCGCGGTTATTTCCAGGCTATTCTCCACAGCCTTGAGGTAAAGCTCGGGATTCGCAAGGTAATGTGGGTACTTAGCCACTATTTGGTTGGCCACCCTGGCAAGGCCATCAATTATTATTGGGTAGTCAATGCCGTTCTTATAAAGCGTTACTAAAATCTCCTGGGCCCTACCGATAGTTAACACGGGTATTAACACCGAACCCCCGTCCTCAATTGTTTCCTTAACGACCCTAATGAACTCCCTCTCAACCTCCTCCCTGGGTGGGTGCGTATTCGCTACGTACGTGCCCTCCATGATGACTACGTCCACGTCCCTAGGCACGTTATTAATGTCGGCACCGCGCAGTAGGTTTGATGGCGCCAGGTTGAAGTCCCCCGTGAACAATACCCTGGCCCCATCGATTTCAAGCAGTGTTAACATACTGCCTGGTACGTGGCCTGCGTTTATTACCGTCGCCCTCACGTCCTTGGTTATGTCAACGTCCTCGCCGTAGGTCACCGGTATTGCGTGGTCAAGCACGGCCTTGATCTCCTCATCCTCGTAGGGTAGGTAATAACCACTTAATTTAATGGCATCCTTAAACATTATGTCCGCGAGTTCGAGGGTTAGCGGCGTGGCGTATACGGGAGGTGGGGAGCTCACGTATAGGCTAGGCAATGCGCCGCAGTGATCAAGGTGCGCATGGCTCAGGAATACGGCCATTATGTCCCTCGGCCTGACGTGGCCCGGCATCACCGGCCTATCATTCTCGTCAAAGTTCACGCCATAATCGAAGAGGAAGCCCTTATCTGAGCCCACTTCCTTAACGAAAATAGCCATCCTACCAACCTCTCCACCACCGCCTAGGGCCTTGATCACTAAATCGGTCATTTTACCCACGTAACCGTTAAATAACTAGTTTATGTACTTTAATTCGTACATTCGTTAATTATAACCTGGCCCAATCGCTATTAATGCCTAGGGACTCCTCGAAGTTCCTCATGACCCTTACCTGCCAGGGACTTAATTCAACCTCGCCCATCCTCCATAAACGCAGTAATGAGTTCATGGTGCATATTGGGTCCAGGGACCAGGTATCGCCATTAAGCACCTCCGCCCTAACCCTACAGCCGCCGCAGTACCTCAGGTATGGGCACCTCATGCATGGTGAATCGCCGTAATTCCTCTCCCTAAGCCTAATCACAAGTTCCGTATTCACCTTAGGCCTCAACCAAATCTCCGTCAACCTCTCCCTCCTCACATTACCAATCGGCCTATCATTGAAGAATTGGCATGGGTAAACATCGCCGTTTGGGTATATCGACATTACCTTCCTCCCAGCGCTGCATGCGCCCATCCTACTCACTAGCCTTAACTTACTCATGAACTCATCCTCATCATTACTGGCCAATAATGATGCAACAATGCCGTCCGCTGGGTTGTCCACGGTCAAGATCTCGACGTTGGGGTACTTCCTAGCCATATCAATTAACCTAATTAGGAACCTCAGTAATTGTTCTGGGCTCGGTAATAGGTTAATGATTCCCCTGCCCCTACCGCTGGGCACTAGGTGGTAGAACGCGACCCTGGGAATGCCAAGCCTGTGGGCTAGCTCTACGACCTCGGGCGCATGGTCTATGTTTAACCTAGTAACGGTCGTCCTAATCCCAACGGGTATCCCAACCTCCATCGCGTTCTTAATGCCCCTAATCGCCAAATCCCAGGCGCCGGGTACACCCCTGATCTTGTCGTGAACCTCAGGTATTGGTGAGTCAATGCTTATCCCGACGTATTGAACGTTCAATTCCTTAAGCCTCAACGCCCAATCCCTGGTAATCAACGTACCGTTCGTGCTCAGCGACACCTTAATGCCGTACTCATCAGCCCTCCTCATGACCTCGGCAATGTCCTCCCTGATCAGGGGCTCACCACCGCTAACAATGAGTAGCGGAGTCCTCAACTCGTGGGCATCATCAACTACCCTAAGTGCCTCCTCAGTGGTTAGTTCATCCCTCGATAGGCCCTGTATGGCATTTATGTAGCAGTGAATACACCTTAGGTTGCACCTATAGGTTATGTTCCAGAATATTAACGGCCTACTAATGTCCGTAAACTCCCTATCACCCCTCACGTAATCATGCCCCTTAATGGATAGGCTAACGGTGCCACTCCCAACCACCAAATTCGTTATATTAATCATCTAAACCAGCGGGTAGTTGGCCAGTAATTAATCTTCCCAGGCATGTATTCCAAAATAACACTTAGGAAGTAAGTTATTAAGTAAGGTTAGCAAGCCACGCGCAATGCATGGGTGGCCGCTTGAGGAGAAGCCATTGCTGGTGTTCTACGAAACCACGAAGGCATGCCCACTCGCATGTAGGCATTGCAGGGCAAACGCGCTGCTCAGGCCATTACCCACGGAGTTAAGTACTGAGGAGGCTAAGAAATTCATTGAGGACTTGACGGGGTTCGGCAGGCCATACCCAGTGCTCATACTCACGGGCGGCGACCCATTGACCAGGGATGACATTTTTGAATTAATGGATCACGCGAAGTCCTTGGGGATACCCATGGCGATCTCGCCCGCGGTATCAACGAAGCTGCTCAACGATGACGTAATCAAGGAGTTGAGGGGGCGCGTGGGCTCCGTGTCGATAAGTCTCGATGGCGCAAGCCCCGAAACCCACAACTACATTAGGAGGACTGCTTTGGAGAGGATCGATGTTTTTAAAACGACGCTTGAGGTATTTAATAAACTCAGGAATTACGGCATTGAGTTTCAGGTTAATACTACCGTAATGAAGTTAAACGTTCACGAACTACCCCAGGTATTTAAGATCGTGAGGGATAGCGGCGCCAACGCGTGGGAGGTCTTCTTCCTAATACGTGTGGGCCGTGGCATGGAGCTTGAGCCCCTCGATCCCTGGGAGACGGAGGATGTGGTTCAATTCCTATATGACGCATCGCTGTATGGACTGCCCATAAGGACCGTGGAGGCGCCATTCTTCAGGAGGGTTATAATGCAGAGGGGCGCTGGCGTTAAGTACGTTGGTGGTAATCTTTACCAGGAATTAACGGCACAACTAAGGAAGTTAATGGGCGAGCCCCCGGGCATTGGTAAGAAGCCGAGTTTCACACCGACAAGGGATGGTTATGGCATAATATTCGTCTCAAGCGATGGCTCGATATACCCAAGCGGGTTTCTACCGCTTACACTTGGCAACGTTAGGAGGGACAACATAGTGAGGGTGTATAGGGAACACCCGGTGCTGAGGACTATAAGGGCGGCTGAGTTCCACGGTAAGTGCGGCGTATGCGAGTTCCGAAACATATGCGGTGGATCAAGGGCCAGGGCATTCACAGAACTTGGGGACCCGCTCGGCCCAGACCCGGCGTGTGTTTATGAACCTACTGCGAAATAACCCTGTTAAAGAGCTCCCTAACGCCAAACCTACTAAGCACCTCATTAATCCACTCCCACCTGAGGCTATTCCTCACGTTGGCGTTCATCATTAATTCCCTAATGATGCCCACGTACCACGGAATATCCTCATTAACCACTGCCGAGACCACGAGATCCTCAATGGACGCGTATGGGATACCGCCCATGAGGATTGCACGTTGGGATAGACCAGGCACTAGGGACTTCTCAATAACCACCGAGCCGCCCAGAACCCGCTTAACTAAGTCATAGTCCCCATAGATCATGACGTCAATTACGTCGGGAATATCAAAAATGCCCAACCTCCTACCAATAACCTTCAATAGGCTGGCCAATCCACAGGCGTGGTCCACACTCAACTCAATAAGCATCCAATGCGCATCCTCGCAAGTAATGCCCATGGCCCTAACCCCCACACCCACTTAATAACTCATTATCACTAAGCCCAAGGCTCCTCAACACCCTCAATGGGCTTAGGTTTAGGAAAACCACGTCATTATTGCTTAGGTCAATGGCCGTTATGGAACCAGTGTCAATACGCAACCTATAGATGTTGCTTAGTGGTAGGCCAATGACAAGGGCCACCGCGGTGGCTATTGGGTGCCAATGGCTCACCGTAATGACGGACTTCTCACCAAGGCTTCTCACGTGGGTTAGGAATTCCGTGACCCTATTGACCACGGACTTCATGGTCTCACCGCCCGGTGGATGGTACTTAACTGGGTCCATCCTATAATTATCGAAGGGTACCTCATCAATTCTCTTGAGCTCCCACTCACCCATGTCAACCTCCCTCAACCTATCATCAACCCTATAATTAGGGTCTATACAACCCGCTGTCTGGCGCGCACGCAGGAGCGGTGATGTGAACACGGGACCCTTAACGCCCATTCTACGTAGAAGCAGCGCCGCCGCAGCGGCCTCGAGCCTACCCCTATCCGTCAATGGATTATCGTCATAATTCCTTGAGTGGAGTATCCTAAGCGCATTGAATTGCGCCTCGCCGTGCCTAACGAGGTATAGGATCACGTCGATGACCATGGGGTGAAGTAATAAAGCATTACCGCTCATTAAGCCTTAACAACGACCTCAGGCCAATACGTATCCAAGACCTCAACCTCACCACTTGGCTTAATGACGACATCGCTCTCAAGCCTAACCCCAAACCTACCTGGTAGGTATATGCCAGGCTCTATAGTAAATGCGCTACCCCTCGGTAGTGCCTTATCGTATGACTGGCTTATGAATGGCTCCTCATGAACCTCAAGCCCAATACCATGGCCGGTCCTATGGATGAAGTACTGCCCATAACCACCATCACTAATTACCTTCCTAGCCATGGAATCGACGTACGAGCCCGTAACACCCTCCCTAACGCCGGCTATGGCCTCGTCATGCGCCCTCCTAACCAGGTCATAGACGCGCCAGAATTCGTTGGGCGGGTCTCCAATGACTAGCGTCCTCGTTAAGTCGCCGTAATAATCATTATATGTAGCGGTAACGTCGAGGATTACGACGTCCCCAACCTCGATCTTACGCCTTGATGGCGTCCAATGCGGAATTGCGGAGTTAGGACCTGACTGAACCAAGGTGTCCTTAGGCTCAGCGCCAGCATCGCTAATTGCCTCATTAATTAACCTGGCAACCTCGGCCTCGGTCATGCCGGGCTTAATAGATTCATGGGCAGCCCTAATCCCCTCCTCAATAGCCCTGACGGCGCCCTCGATACTCCGTAACTCATCCTCATCCTTACTAATCCTCATAGATGTCAATAGGTCATCAATCGATTGATCATCAAACTCACCAATCGCCTTGCGCAGGGTCCAGAGGTGATTGAGCAATGCCCTACCCTCGAGACCCACCCTCCTCACTACGCCGCAATTCCCATGAATGAACGACTTAATGGCATTCAGCGGGCCCTCCTCATCGCCATAAACAATGTATGGTAGGCCCACGGCCCTGGCCCTCCCCTCATCAAGCCTTGGGAGCAGTAGGGCGTATGCGCCGTTGCCCGTGCAAATCATTAATGCGCCAAACCTCTCGAAGGTCTCGATATAGGAGCCAACCAAGTACCTAAAATTGGGTCCCGGGACTATAATCGCCAACTCTATCGACTCCCTACTCAACTCATTAATCAACCTATTAATCCTGTCGGTAATTGGCACGGCAGAATAACGCATGAAGGCCTAATAAGTAATTCCTAAGGAATCAGTAGAGGCCGCTCGCATCACCGCGCTCAGATCCCGTAGAATCATCATGCATCGCTATTTTAACTATAATTAACCTTGGATTTTAAATTATTTAATTACTTACCCTGTTGCGCGGATTGAAGGGCTGTCATGGTCCTTAACCGCTCTATGATGTTTAAAAGAAGCGGCGTCTTCTCCCTCTCAACGACTATGTATATGTCATTGTCATACCTAAGCACATGCTTAGCAGTTATTTGATTAGACTTCATGAC
>DAXY01000046.1:10231-13007 GCA_002506645.1 Vulcanisaeta distributa
GACCCTGGGCACACGCTCATTATGTGCATCAAAGGCGCTATCACATGCATTTTATTCCCATCATTCAGTATTATGAATTGAACCTTGGCCGTAGTCAATAAGTCCTTAAGCTTGGCCGCCTTATCCATGTTCTCCGGCGTAAGCGTTATCTCAACCTCACCCATGCCGCTATACGTTATTATCTCTGCCATACTCAACGCCCTAACAATGTCCGGGTACTCATTAACCAACTTATAATTCATGGAAATCCTCTCCAGGGCCTTAACGATTGTGAATACCTTAGCGTCCTTACCAACCATTGAGTCCACCAACGGCTTAATACTCCTCGCGAGCGCCGATAGGTTAACAAGGCCGCTCGAGAGTAGGGTGACGTAGAGTGGGTTCTCCTCAATAATGATCCTAACGGCCTGTTGAATACTTAAATTCCGAGACACAAGTAACTACTGAGAAAACAAAAATTAAATTTCTTATTACTTAAAAATTCGCTGTAGTGTCCAAAATCGGTGATCGCACTAATTGGGTTTAACAATTAATATGGGTAGACCTCCAATAAATGAGTAATAATGTTTATTAACTCCATAAGTACATGGCTAATGATGCTGCCCCTGGAATTAATACTGGCAATAATAGTGCCAATCATAGGATTGGCCCTGGCCGGATACAACGCATCGACGGTGCTCAGGATACAGCCAGGGAAGAAGGAATTGACTGAAATAAACATGCTAATTGCCGAGGGAGGCAAGACATTCCTAATGAGGGAGTACAAGACAATACTGCCGACGGGTGTCGTACTGACGATATTGATATGGGCCGCGTACTACGTAATATTCCACAGTGGGTTAATGGCGGGGTTCGCGGCCCTATCCTTCGCCCTAGGCGCCATCGGTAGTGCAGTCGCTGGTTACATAGGCATGTACGTGACGACCAGGAGTGCCGCAAAGACCGCTTGGATAGGTAGGCAGGGTATGGGGCCTGCCCTAAGCACCTCCTTCAGGGCGGGCACGGTGATGGGGCTCTCGCTGGCCAGCATCGCGCTGTTGGTTGTCACGATACTGTACATGGCCTACTCATCAATACTACCAACACCGCTATGGGCCGAGGCACTGGCCCCTGTGGCCTTCGGCGCGAGCTTAATATCACTATTCATAAGGGTTGCCGGCGGTATATACACGAAGGCCGCTGACTGGGGCGCTGACATAGTTGGTAAGGTCGAGGCCGGGATACCGGAGGATGACCCCAGGAATCCAGGCGTTATTGCGGATAATGTCGGTGATAATGTCGGTGATTGCGCAGGCATGGCTAGTGACGTGTATGAGAGCTTCATCGTCGTGCTCGCGGGCGCATTACTACTGGCCGCAGTATTTAACCTGGCCCCAAGCCTAGTCAGGCTATCGATCATGCTAGCCACACTTACGTTAATTGGGACCCTAGTCGGCGTCCAAGTGGTTAGGGGCGAGGTTAGGGGTAAGGACCTGGCAGCAGCTGCCATGGGCAAGCTGAACCTGGCGCTATACACAACGATAATAGTGGCCACGGTATTGGTCGCCATATACTCATTCCTATTATTCCCAACCATGGAGGCCACGGCCATATTCGTGGCCGACCTACTGGGCATGATAACGGCGATAGTCGTCCTATTCGCTACGGAATACTTCACCCACTACACATTCCCGCCGGTGAGGAATATCGCCAGACAGGCCGTGTTGTCAGCATCCAACGTGATAGTGACGGGGTACTCATACGGGCTGTTGAGTGCCATACCCACAATATTCATGGTCGCGGCGGCGCTGGGCATCTCATACGTACTGGGCTCGGCGTTCATACCACCATACGGTATTGAGGGTGGGATCTTCGGCACGGCAGTGGCCTCCGTGGGCCTACTGAGCCTCGCGGGCATAGTCATATCCCTCGACTCCTACGGGCCTGTCAGCGATAATGCCAACGGCCTCGTCGAGATGACGGGCATGGATGAGGTCAGGAATGTGACTGACCCACTCGACGCCATTGGAAACACCTTCAAGGCAACCACGAAGGGCTACGCAATAGCCAGCGCGGGCTTGGCAGCGCTGATATTGTTCATAGGCTTCATATACGAGGTAGTGGAGAGGATGGGCATATCATTGGCGCAGGCCTTCGGAGAACTCATGGTCATCGACCCGAGGATAATAATTGGCGCCCTAATCGGCGTCGCCCTCGTCTACTTCTTCTCAAGCAGAACCCTGGCGGCCGTGGGTAAGGCGGCGGGGGAGCTCGTTGAGGAGATTAGGAGGCAGTTCAAGACCAAGAGGATACTCGAGCTATGGCCTCAGGAGAAGCCAGACTACAACAGGGCGATAGACATAGTCACAAGGCATGCCCTCAAGAACTTCTTAGTGCCTGGCCTATCGGCAGTGATTGTTCCAATAGCCGTTGGGCTTGCCCTGGGCTGGATAGGCCTGGTGGGCACGATATTCGGCGTAATACTGGCGGGCTTCCCAAGGGCATTACTAATGGCCAACGCCGGCGGTGCTTGGGACAACGCGAAGAAGTACATCGAGATTGAAGGTATTGAGGTCGATGGGCAGAGGCTAGGTAAGAGGAGTGAGCCGCATAAGAACGCCGTAGTCGGCGATGTCGTTGGTGACCCATTCAAGGATACCACAGGGCCCTCACTCAACCCACTCATTAAGGTGGTTAATACGGTCTCCATAGTCTTCGCCCCAGTCATAGCAATGATAAGCCTAATCAACCCTGCAGCCGCTCCATTAATAATGCACCTAATCTCGATACTAATGGC
>DAXY01000046.1:13038-16043 GCA_002506645.1 Vulcanisaeta distributa
TATAAATTATTTTTCATTGATAAAAATACTTGGGTACTTCCTGGGCTTATTCAGTCAGTATTTATAATTATTGTTAATGATTAATCAATAGAAGAAGTATTAATAATGATCGATATAATAAAATTTATAAGAACTAGAGATTCATAAAGAAATGATATGGGCTCTCTCGGTAAGTACGTATTAACATTTGAGGAGGCCGACCCTGACGATGTCAAGCTAATAGGTGGTAAGGCATCAAGCCTCGTTCTAATGACGAGGCTAGGCCTACCGGTTCCGCCGGGCATAATAATAACTACTAGGGCGTGTAGGGATTACTATGATGGTGGTGAGAAATTACCTGAGGGATTAATGGATGAGGTCGCCAGGGGCATTAAGTACCTTGAGGAGAAGACGGGTTATAAACTCGGTGATCCCGATAATCCACTACTCGTTAGTGTGAGGTCTGGGGCAGCAGTTTCAATGCCGGGCATGATGGATACTGTCCTAAACGTTGGCCTTAATGACAGGACCGTCCATGGGCTCGCCAAGAGGATTAATAATGAGCATGGGGCTTACGACGCATATAGGAGGTTCCTGGCAATGTTCGGTAGGATAGTCCTTGGGATACCCGAGGAGGAATTCAACAAACCCCTTGAGGAGGTTAAGCGGAAGTACGGCGCCAGGGAGGATCCCGAAATACCGCTTGAGGGCCTTAAGGAACTTGTCGAGATTTACAAGCAAATATACATTAGGAGGTTTGGTAAGGTGTTTGATGACCCATGGGAGCAGTTGAGGCTTTCCATAGAGGCGGTGTTTAAGTCATGGAACTCGCCGAGGGCGAGGTTCTATAGGGAGGCGAATAAGATAACGCCGGACATAGCCGACTGTACGGCAGCGGCTATCGTGACCATGGTCTTCGGCAATGCGGATTGGAGGTCAGCCACCGGCGTGGTTTTCTCGAGGGACCCAGCCACAGGTGAGAATAGGCTCTACGGTGAGTACCTGCCCTATGCCCAGGGCGAGGACGTGGTGGCGGGCATTAGGACCCCCAAGCCAATTGAGAAGCTTAGGGAGGAAATGCCGGAGGTCTATGAGCAGTTGTATAATGGCGTTAAGCTAATCGAGAGGACTAAGAAGGAGGTCCAGGACGTGGAGTTCACCATTGAGAGGGGTAAGTTGTGGTTCTTGCAGACGAGGAATGCGAAGATGAACCCGCTGGCCGTGCTGAAGACGAGGGTCGACATGTACAAGGAGGGGTTAATAACCAAGGAGGAGGCTATAATGGGCGTTAAGCCCGAGTACATACTGCAGATGCTTTACCCGAGGATTGACGAGTCAAGGGCGGGCAAGCCATTGACCAAGGGCATCCCAGCATCGCCAGGCGCAGTCAGCGGGCAGGCAGTGTTTGACCCGGACACCGCGGTGGAGTGGTCCAGGGCTGGTAAGCAGGTAATCCTGGTTAGGGAGGAGACGAAGCCGGATGACGTCCACGGCTTCTACGCATCGGTAGGCGTGCTGACGAGTAGGGGCGGCGCGACCAGCCACGCGGCGGTCGTGGCTAGGGCAATAGGTAGGCCGGCCGTTGTTGGGGCCGAGGCGCTACAGGTCGACTATGGCACCAGGACGGCTAGGGTTGGCGACGTGGTTATTAAGGAGGGTGATTGGATAACGATTGATGGGTTCACGGGCAACGTCTACGTCGGTAAAGTACCAACCATAGAACCAAAGCTACCGCCCGAGTTCTTCGAATTCCTCGACATGGCCGACTCAGTATCCGTGTTCGAGGTCAGGGCGAACGCTGACACGCCGGATGACGCAACCATAGCTAGGAGGTTCGGGGCCAAGGGCATTGGCCTACTTAGGACAGAGAGGATGTTCAGGGCACCCGGCAGGCTTGAACTATTTAGGAAGGTAATACTCTCGGACAACCCAAGTGAGAGGAGGGAATTACTTGATCAACTCGCCGAGATGATGAAGAAGGACTTCCTAGAGATCTTCGAGATAATGGAGGGATACCCAATAACCGTTAGGCTCTTCGACCCACCACTGCATGAGTTCCTACCAAACCTCGAGGAGTTGGTCACCGAAGTGACTAGGGCCAGGGCACTTGGCAAGCCGGACATAGAGAGGGAGAGGCTGTTGGCCAGGGTTAAGGCGCTGATGGAGGCAAACCCAATGATGGGCCATAGGGGCGTTAGGGTCGGCATAACATACCCAGAGATATACGCGGCTCAGGTCAAGGCAATACTATCGGCAGCCCTCGAGCTTAAGAGGAAGGGTAAGCACATAGAGCTTCAGATAATGATACCGCAGGTGGCTGAGGTCAGGGAGCTCGAGGTAATAATAAACAACGTGGTTAAGCCCACGGCGGAGGAAGTGTTCAAGGCCTACGGCGATAGGATAGACTTCAAGATTGGCACTATGATGGAGACCGTCAGGTCATGCCTAACTGCGGACAAGATAGCCAAAATCGTCGACTTCATGAGCTTTGGAACAAACGACCTAACTCAGGCAGTGTTCAGCTTCAGTAGGGATGATGTGGAGAATAAGTTCATGAGTAAGTACCTTGAGCTCGGCATACTCCCCTACGATCCATTCGTGACGATCGACGAGGATGGCGTGGCTAAGCTCATGAAGATAGCCATAGACTCCGCGAGGTCCGTGAAGCCCAACATAGAGATTGGCATATGCGGCGAGCACGGGGGCGACCCAGACTCAATAAAGATACTCGCTAAGGTGGTTGGTAGGGGGCTCAACTACTTCAGCGCATCGCCGTACAGAGTCCCAGTGGCTAGGCTCGTGGCTGCCCAGGAATCATTGAAGATACTTGGCAAGGCACCGAAGATCCACATCTACTAATCCATCAATAAGTCAACACCAATTAAACGTCAAAACTCTAAAAGATTAACATTATCATTTCCATAGGCCCGCAGGAACTAAATAGGGACATTAATGCTATATTTGTCTATTTATTACCATTATATGTCATTAATTTTCATTTTTATGTCACATTTTTGAATTAAAAA
>DAXY01000046.1:16246-16393 GCA_002506645.1 Vulcanisaeta distributa
TACATAAACTCCTACATGCACCTAAGGAAGAAGAACGTGGCGCCTAAGGTTGGCGGTATATTCGCTGGGGTCGGTCTCGTGGGTTCGTTAATAGGCGCTTACCTAGGCCACATAACCCCAGGTACTGACTTACTGACGTATTTCGCA
>DAXY01000046.1:16522-16915 GCA_002506645.1 Vulcanisaeta distributa
AGTCAGTGGCTACTTCGGTATTGGCGGTGGCTTCCTAATAGTGCCCAGCCTAATGTTCTCGGCGGGGTTATGCATAACTAGGGCAGTCGGCACCAGCCTATTAAGCGTTGGGACCTTCGGCGTTGCCAGCGGTGCTGAGTATTGGTTCTACGGTGATGTATTAATACTGATAGCCTTACTATATGTAGCTGGCGGTGTTGCCGGTGGTTATGCTGGGACGAGCATCGCCGTCAAGGTCCCAAAGAGGACGCTTAGGATTGCCTATGGAATCATAATCGTGCTCGTGGGCATATACATGTTATTGAGGATATACCACGTAATGCCCTAATCACTAAAACCTCACACCCCAATTCCATGTATATGGAATTAAATGACCTCCATCGTTAATTTCCA
>DAXY01000003.1:0-679 GCA_002506645.1 Vulcanisaeta distributa
TGGACCGCCACCAGCCCCACCACCTCCCATGCTTCCCATTGTCGTTCCAAATACTGATGTTAAGAATAGTAATACTTTATTACTTGTTATGCTAAAGATTGCCATAGATACTATAAATAAACTCGACATTATTATCAAGGCATCCCTCCTACCTATTAAATCACCGAGAAAGCCGGAAATTAGTACTAGTATTGCTGAGGATACGGTGGCTATGAGGAAGTAAAGCCCTATAACCACGGTGGAAAACCCAATAGACTTCAGGTACAGCGGCACTATAAACGCTAAGTATCCAAAGGCTAAGCTCCTGATCGCCCTAGACGCTATCAGCAGGGCTACATTCCTACGCATCAGCATTACCAGTGAGAAACACGCATTAAAGAAGTGCCTAGCCGCATGTACCGTCAATAACTATTGCCTGCCATAAATGATGAGGCATCAAAGGGATGGCCCAGTGCCTAATAATGGATACGTAAAATCCGCCCCTAATTTCACCATCAGCACCTCAGTATCCTTGACCGAGGAACCTTGGTTCATGATTACCGACCCCTCTTCAATAACGGCCCTAGCCATAGCCCTACCAAAGCCCTGGAGGTCGATGGGCAATGCCACCCTGTCCCGGGCCTAGCCGTTATTCACTTAATGGCTGGGGTAAATCCTCATCATTACAATCATTACATCC
>DAXY01000003.1:706-1408 GCA_002506645.1 Vulcanisaeta distributa
CTCTCCTCAATCCCCATACTAATTGGTGAGCAATCCCTTACGCAGTTAATGAGGTACCGAGTGAATAATAACTAATCACCGACAATCACGTAACCACCGACGATGCTAACACCACATCTCCTCACCACGACACGGGACACGTCAATCACCTCATCAAGTCTCTCCCTATCCCTGGGCAACCTACGTATACCCTCCCGCTAAATACGGACCTGGCGTCATGATCCACGGTAGCGCTAGAACTGGGCGGTAATAAGGCTATGCCTTAGTTAGGATGGAATTACTTATTAGGGGATTGCCATTAATAATCGCGATGGATGCCGTATTATTAAGGAGGAATAAGAGGGATGCTAGGGAGGTTAGGGCTTGGTTCAGGGAGAGGTTGTCAAAGCCCGGAATTGTCATTGCGCCGGGGGCCTTCGACGCATTCGTGGCATTGATGATCCAGCAACTCGGTTTCGAAGCCCTATACGTATCCGGCGCAGCCTTCAGCAGCTCCCTGGGCTTGCCAGACCTTGGCGTCTTCACCCTGGAGGAGCTGGTTAGGTTCACTAAGTACATTACTGATGCCGTGGACATACCGGTCATTGTCGATACGGACACGGGCTTTGGCGAAACCCTCAACGTCGTTAGGACAGTTAGGGAGTTCGAGTCCATAGGGGCCTCGGCAATACAGATAGAGGATCAGGAATTGCCTAAGAAGTG
>DAXY01000003.1:1430-5007 GCA_002506645.1 Vulcanisaeta distributa
ATTAAGGCCGCTGTAGAGGCGAGGAGGGATGAGAACTTCCTAATAATTGCGAGGACGGACGCTCGCGGCGTTTACGGAATTGACGAAGCCATTTGGAGGGCTCAGGCATATGTCGAGGCCGGGGCCGACGTAATATTCCCGGAGGCCCTCGAGAGCAGGGAGGAGTTCGAGAGGTTCGCCAGGGAGGTCAAGGCGCCACTCTTGGCTAACATGACCGAGTTTGGGAAGACGCCCTACATAACGGCTAAGGAGTTTGATGAAATGGGCTATAAAATCGTGATATTCCCAGTCACGACATTCAGGGTCGCAATGAAGGCCGTCAAGGACGCCCTGATCGAGCTTAAGGAGAAGGGTACGCAGAAGGACTTACTTAGTAAAATGATCACTAGGCAGGAGCAGTACGAGATAATCCACTACTGGGATTACGAGAACTGGGACAGGGACCTCAATGAGAGGGTTAGTAAGGAGTTTGCTGGTAAGTTAAGGCTTAGGGAGGGATAACTCCACGTGGTACGGTAATGTTAAAATAAGCCCGATTTAAAATACGCACAATATGTCTAGCTTAGGCATCAGGAGGGTCGCCGTCCTCGGGGCAGGCACGATGGGTCATGGAATAGCCGAAGTCTTCGCAATGGCTGGCTTCGAGGTAAACCTCATGGACGTGAGCGAAGAGATCCTAAGGAATGCCATGAGCAGGATTCGGGATAGTTTAGAGAGGCTCAGCAAGAGGGGCGAGTTGAGGGAAGGCGTGGATGTGATAATGTCCAGGATACGCACAACCACTAAAATCCCCGAGGCCGTTAGAGACGTTGACTTCTTAGTCGAGGCTGTGCCCGAGAATGCGGATCTTAAGAAGAACGTGTTCCGAGAGGCCGACCAATACGCGCCACCGCATGCCGTGTTCGCCTCTAATACGAGTACTATACCAATAACGGAGCTTTCCGAGGCCACGTCACGTAGGGAGAGGTTCATCGGTATGCACTTCATGAACCCACCACCGCTCATGAAGCTCGTGGAGATAACGAGGGGTAAATACACGAGTGATGATACTGTGAGCATAACCGTTCAATTAACCAAGGCGCTGAATAAGGAGCCCATAATAGTTAATAAGGATGTGCCGGGCTTCATAGTTAATAGGGTCCTCTTCAGGGTCATGCTTGAGGCTTGCCGTGAGGTTGTGCAGGAGGGCATTAAAATTGCCGACCTAGATGCCATGGCGAGGAACGTCCTAGGCCTACCCATGGGGCCCTTTGAATTGCTTGATTACATTGGTCTCGACACGAGCCTATTCATAGTCAAGGCAATGACTGAGAGGGGGTTCAAGGCCCATCCCTGCCCATTACTTGAGGACTTAGTGAGTAAGGGCAAGCTCGGCGTCAAGTCTGGCGAGGGCTTCTACAAGTACCCAGGCCCCGGCCAATACGCTAAGCCGAGGGTATTGCCTGACCAGGGCCTTGACCTCGACCCAGTTAGGTTGATGGCACCCGCCATTAATGAGTTGGCCTGGCTAGTTAGGGAGGGCGTGGCTACCGTGGATGATGTGGATAAGGGCGTGAGACTTGGCCTTAACTACCCATGGGGTCTGTCCGAATTCGCCGATGAGGCAGGTATTGACAATATAGTCGATGCATTGACCCAGCTCAAGAACGCCAGCGGTTGGGAGGAGTATGAGCCAGACCCATTACTTACCGACTATGTCAAGGGCGGTAGGTTGGGTAGGAAGAGTGGTAGGGGTTTTAGGGAGTATTCTGAGGTCGAGTTCAGGAGGTATGATGAGGTGATGCTTAGGATCGACCCACCAGGCGCGTGGATAATACTCAACAAGCCCGATAAATTGAACGTGCTAACGCCTAAGATGGCTGATGAAATCGTTAATGCACTACGTAGTGTGGAGGATGACCCAAGGGTCAGGGTAGTGGTTATTACCGGTAGTGGTAGGGCGTTCTGCGCAGGTGCGGATATTAATCAATTCCAGAACGCAACCCCAATGCAGATGTTCAAGGCAATGAGGCACTACCACTCAATGACTCTCGAGATAGAGTACTACACGAAGCCGGTCATAGCGGCCATAAACGGCTACGCCCTCGGTGGTGGTCTTGAGATTGCCATGGCCTGCGACTTCAGGATAGCCAGTGAGGATGCATTACTCGGCCAGCCGGAGATTAACCTAGGCATAATACCTGGCGCCGGCGGCACGCAGAGATTAACGAGACTAACGAACCTGGGCATCAGCAAGGAGTTAATACTAACGGGTAGGCAGGTAAGTGCCAGGGCGGCGCTTGGGTATGGAATCATCAATAGGGTCGTACCGAGGTACGCGCTTGAGTATGAGGTAACTAGGTGGGTTAAGGAGTTGGCATCAAAGCCGCCGCTCACGCTCATGTTGGCTAAGTACGCCATTAACTACGGCTCCGAGGCGCCAATATGGAGCGCCCTGAGCAATGAGGCATCGCTCTTCGGCCTAGCCATATCGACGAGGGACGCCCAGGAGGGGGTCAGGGCCTTCCTGGAGAAGCGTAAGCCTAAATTCACGGGCGAGTAATTCGTTAGAATTTAAATCGAGCCCTCGCACCACCGCCGATTAACTCAATTAGTACTATGATAATTATGGATATTATTAGTGATGCTGATGCGTAGCCAAGGGCCAGGGGTAGTCCATAGACTTCGTATGAGTACCAAATCAGTGTTGGCAATGGATATACGTAATTAAACAGTGGTGGATTAACTATGTAATAGGCCAGTATGACTATTGAACCGAACTCGCTGATGGACCTACCCCAAGCGAGTAGGAATGATGATACTAATTCCCTACGAATCATTGGTATAATGACCCTGACAAAGACNNCCCCATTGACTAAGCCCCAGGGTTAGCCCCACGTATTCATAGACGGGGTCAATCTCATCAAAGACCTGCCTAATGGCACCAATAGTTATTGGTGCTGAGACTATGAAGTAGGCGGCGACTAGACCCCATATTGTGTCCACGAGTGGTAACTTACGAATTAGGGGTATTGGTGATATTGGTGATACGAGTATCAATAGGGATAAGCCGACAATCGTGTGGGGTATGGTCAAGGGGCTCGCCAGAAGACCACTAATAATACTATCGATGGGTTTCGGCATCAATCCGCGGGATATTGCGTAAGCCGTGGGTAATCCAAGGACNNGCAGCTATTGAAGCGCCCAGTAATGTAACAATGATGCTATCTATAAATAATGCGCTCATGAAGATCTCTAGTAAATGACCATAACCTTCATAAAGCAACACAACCATCGGTAGCAATAGCATTAATGATATGAGTAGTATGAATGGCGTAAATGCGTATTTNNGAATAGTCCAAGTCAATCACCATTAACCGCCGTACCCAAGCAATGAAGAGTTAACGAGTATTCTAATTAGGGGCGGTGCCGCACTAACATTACCATAAAATATTGCCGGTATTAAGGGCTTGATGCCGAGTCTGCTCATCAATTCATGACCACTTGGCGTTAGTAAAAATATTATTAATTCCTCAGCGAGCGCCTTATTAGGTGCTTGATTGGGTATCGTCAGGGCTAACTGTATGGGCGCGCCCTT
>DAXY01000003.1:5165-12919 GCA_002506645.1 Vulcanisaeta distributa
CTACCCGCGAGTACCTCATACACATCACCAGTCCTGTTGGCATAATTGAATAAGTCAACATAGTAATTTCTCCCCAACCCCCAGTAAATGCCCGTCAGTTGAAGGACCATTAACGCCCTGTAACCCTCTGGGTCTGTATTTGGGTTTGACGTGCCTATGGCGTAGGCACCGTATTCATGAGCTAGGTTTAAGGTACTATTGGAGAACATTAGGTTTAGGAACTCCCTGGTTATGACCATGGCCTCCGTATAATTGCCCTCGTGGAGTGCCTCCTCCTCAGCCCTTGTTAGGTTATTAACCTCATCCAACAGGGGCTTGGGCATGTTTGGTGAGTAGGCAATGACCATTTGGTCGCCGGCAATCGCTATGTACCAACTGGTTATGTTGTTTGGGTAGAGTAGTGACGTTAGTATATACGGATCTATGCTCGCATATATTGAGTAACCACTCGGGTTAAGAATGACTTGTCTAGCCGCTTGCACGGATCCCATTCCAGTCACGGCCACGTTAATTCCCAATTCCTTACCGGCATCCCTGAACAACTGGGCATAGAGCGATGCCGTTATGATGCTGAGGGTTTGCGGAGCTGCCGTCTCGCTTTTGTGCGTGGTTACGTGAATCATCGGTATTGAGTACCCAATGACCACGCCCACGAGTAGTGAGATAACCACCGATACTGCGAGGCCGGCCCTCATCAATGAGGCAAAACACCTATGCGCCTATTTTAACATAATCTCGTCATCCCGATGTAGAAGCATTTTAAACTTTGATGTATTATTGGGAATTATTGGTGGGATGGCGAGGACAAACTTTGACGCACGTAAGGCGGTGTTTGTTAGGAGACTCATTGATGAGGGTAGCCAGCACAGGGTTGACTTCGACATTTACGATTTCCTACTCACCTTCAATAAATCATTAAGCGATTACTACACAACGAGTAGTTGTAGTGGCCGTATTGCGCTTGCCAAGGCTCCACGACTAAGTTACTCAAAGGGCCTTGGCCTATTTAAATTCCTCATTAAGTGGCATAGGCCGGTCACATATGGCGAGGTTGCTGATGCAATTAGTAGGGTCGGTGATGGCTATGTGTGGCTTCTGGTTAGGGCGCCCATAATGCACTTCGTGGCCAGGGACTTGAACGGTGCATTGAGGATACTGAGGATTGCGAGGGATGCCGGTTTTAAGCATAGTGGTATTTACTCGGTTACCCATGATGGCGTGGTTGTCGAGGTTCAGGGCGAGGACCGCTTCGAGGTGCCAATAATGATTGATGGCAAGTTGATAATGCCTATGGAGGGGCTTAGGCACGTCGTTGATATAGCCAATGAGACGCTCATGTTTGGTAAGTTTAGGCTTGCGCACCTAATACGGCTAATAGAGGTTGAGCTACTAGGCAGGGCTGACCTGGGTAATATGCCAAGGACATACTTCCAAGAATCCTATAGGGAATTCCTTATTAAGGGTGCGAGTATTGAGGGCTCAATATAGGCCGTAATATTGCATATTGAGGTTATTTCTCCGCGGAGTAAGATTTTTAAGTCGATACTCCACCGCTGCATGGTGGGACCATTGCAACGACAGCCACGACGGTGAAGGAGCCGATCCTCGAAGTTATTGACGTCAGTTACTCATATAAGACCGAGAAGGGCCCCATACCCGTCCTTAAGAATATTAACTTCAGGGTTTATCCGCATGAATTCGTTTCCATCGTTGCGCCAACCGGTACCGGCAAGACGACGCTGCTCAGGATAATAGCTGGCCTGAGGAGGCCTGACAGCGGTAAGGTCCTGCTAATGGGCGAGGAGGTTAGGGGACCAACACCTAAATTGGCCATGATATTCCAGGACTTCGCCCTCTATCCCTGGCTCACGGCACTTGAGAACGTGGAATTGGCACTACTCCATAGGAGGGACCTCAGTAAGGAGGTTAGGAGGGAAGTTGCCAGGAAGTACCTCGAGCTAGTTGGTCTCAGCGGATTTGAGGATTACTATCCGAGGGAGTTGAGTGGCGGTATGAAGCAGAGGGTCGCAATTGCGAGGGCATTGGCCGCTCAACCAGTGGTTTTGCTCATGGATGAGCCCTTTGCAAACCTTGACGCAATAACGGCCGAGGGTTTGAGGGCCGAGATATATAACATGGTCTTTAATGAGGAGTCCACGGTGAAGGCGATAGTGATGGTCAGCCACAACCTTGAGGAGGTCGTGGAATTAAGCGATAAGGTAATAATACTTGGCGGTAAGCCCGCGAGCATCATCGCCGAGGTAGAGGTTAAGCTGCCCAGGCCCAGGAATACGAGGGATATAGAGTTCCAGGACTACTTGGATAGGCTATACTCGCTGTTGTCAATAAGTCTCAGGGTTTAGGTGATGGAAATGAACACCTGGGCAGTAGCATTAATGGCATTTCTAGCGACGCTCGCGACCTTCGGTAGAGTCGCGCTCGCGATAATACTTAGTATAGTGCTTGGTTGGTTCCTCGGTTATGCGGCGGCTAAGAACGGGATCTTTGAGAGGGTATTCCTCTCAATAACCCAGACGCTTGAGGCCGTCCCCGTCATTACCTTCTTCCCAATAGTCCTCATATTCTTCGTTAAGTCAATAGGTGGTTATGTAGGTACGGAATTGGCCGTGGACTTCCTAGTCTTCACAGCGGTTGTCTGGAATATATGGGTTGGTGAGTACGAGTCAATAAAGACCGTGTCCCAATCGCTTGAGGATGCCGCGGAGATGCTGAACCTGGGCTTTTGGGCCAAGTTTAAGTACCTCTATATACCCACCACGATGCCCAGGGTTGCCGGGAATATTCTCGTTAGCTTCGCCGACGCATTATTCTACATAACAGTTAGTGAGGTGATAACCCTAGGAACAACGCAATACTCCGTCTTTGGGATTGGCTCGTTAATAGCCTCGTGGACTAGTGAGGGTGAGTGGACCGCGGCATTGATTGGGTTGGGCGTATTGATAATTATGATCACCGTGGCCTTATTCGGCGTGCTTAGGCCATTCGTTAATTGGGCCGTTAAATACAGCTACGACCCACTAATGGAGGTTACTAGGACTAGGGTTAGGAGACCTATAGTTACGAGCCGCGTGAGGTCATTAGCGGCTAGAAACATGAGGTACCTAAGGAAGGTTGTCGCGGTTGAGGACGCCATAATGCCCATATTCGTTAGGGCGACCAGTTATGCCGTTAGGCATAGGCTGCTCGTTAGGCCGAGGCCAAGGAACGTATTAACCAGTACCGAGAGGTACGTGGGAATTGGCATAGCGGCCCTCATAGCTGCCCTCATTGCCTACTTAATATATAGTTCCTGGCAGACTACCTGGGTTCCGATAATTAACGACATGTATAACCATGGCCTACTCTACCTCTACTACCTCGGGCTTGATTGGCTGAGGGTTGTGGCTGTGACTGTTGCTTCGATAATCACGGCTATACCCATCAACTACCTAATGATTACGCACAGGAGGGTTGAGGCGGTATTACTGCCCATACTTGAGGACCTGGCCTCAATACCCGTATCCGCGTACCTACCATTGATCGCAATACCATTCATCACGTACTTAGCCACAAGCCTCGGCATACACGCATCCCTAGAACTACTCGTTTTCATGGTGGCTTACCTAAGCACTGCCTGGTACGTTATTTATAATATGTACGTGGGTATGAAGACGATACCCAGGAGCCTGTGGGATGTTGCCGAGAACCTCAGGCTCAGTACGTGGCAGAAACTTAGGAAGTTAGCAATACCGGGCGCGATGCCGGCGACAATAACTGGGTTGGCTAGCACGGTTGGTTCCACGTGGGGTGGTCTCGAGATTGCCGAGTATATTGAGGGGCTTAATGGGAAGGTGTATATTGTTCACGGATATACCGCATTAATGGATTACTACACGGCCATAGGCAATATCGTGGGTCTCGAGGCCATGAGCCTAATACTTGCCATAAACGTAGTACTACTGAGTATCTTTCTCTGGAGGAATTTATTCAAGATTGCCAGGGAGAGGTATAGGCTTGAGGGCGCAATAACTCTCTAATCCACTTCACGTTAGTTACCTAAATCATGTATAATAAGGCTTATAAGTATTCTAATGCATACATGTAAATAGAGTCGTCATGACTAAGGAAAGCCAGGAGCAGGGGGGTGAGGGGGCTTACCCTAGGACGACGATAATGGTCCCCAAGAACATCGCCGCCGAGCTCTCCCGCGTGGCTAAGGCCAGGGGGAGGACGTTATTTCACGTGGCTGGCGAGGGATTGAAATTAACGACCGAACTTATTAAGGATGGTTTCGAACCAACGGACTTAATCTACTTTTGGAGGTTATATAAAATACTTAGTTCCATGGACGTCATACCAATGCCCATGAAATTGATCGAGGAAGTATGCGCCCACGTAACGTTGGCATTAATTAACCTCTCCAATAATGAGAGGGTTCCAATGGACCTTAGGGAAGAGGCCAGCAAGGCCGTTAATGAGTTGTGGAACATTTACGAGAGGTACGGTCATCAGGTAGGTGCGCTCATGAGGATGGAGTTTGAGGATCTTGAGGAGCTACTTGATGCGATTTCAAGGATTAGCCGGTTACTGGCCGTCAGGCATGTCGAGGTTAAGAAATTGGGTCCCAATACCCTGGAGTTAATGGCCATAGGGCCCAGTGGAGCTACGGATATTGGCAATAGGGCGCTCCTGGCGTTTATCAGGGGTTTCGTGACTCAATACGATTATGAGGTCGTCTCGGAGGAGACTAGGGCAAACGTGCTCAGGGTTGTCCTGCAAAGGAGGGCTTGATCGAAATTATTTATGAATTAGATTATTATCGTTGCCAGGTTTGAAATGCCGGGCCACCTGAGGGCCGCCTCCATGGCCACTGGGCCATGTATTTCGCTGCCCTTGGGCGCACCATTTTCATCAGTAATAACCACGGCATTATCCTCAAAGGCAATCCAAGTACCATCCGGCCTCCTGTACGGTCTCCTCTGCCTAATGACTATGGCCCTTAATATCTGCTTCCTGACCTCGGGCTTGCCCTCAACAACGCTGACAACAACCATGTCGCCCACAGAAGCTCCAGGTATTTCCCTATGGACCGGCTTCGCCGTATGGCCAATAACCCCTATCACCCTAACTAACTTAGCACCGCTATTATCGGCCACGGGGACTAGGCTATTCATGAATATGCCAGGTGTCTTATGAAACCTCCAGCTAACACCTACCTGACGCGCACCACCCCTCTTCGCCATCGATATTGCAATTAATGACTGCCTTATTAAGCTTACCTACTCCCTAACAATTAATTGAAGGCCCATTGACCTCGCAATCTCGGCCATCGATAACCTCCTCGAGACCGCCTCGCTGATTAACCTAACGACATCGCCTATTCCAACCCTGACCTGGGCCTTGGTATCTCTGTCCCTAATCGTTACTGTGCCCTCAACGGGCGTTTTATCATCTATCGTTATTGCGAAGGGTACGCCAATTGAGTCATACCTGGCGTACCTACTGCCTATGGCCCCATTATCGTCATACACAGCCCTAATACCGGCCAGGGACAACTCCTTAAATATCCTCCTGCCAATGCTCACATAATCCTGTCTCTTAACTATTGGCAGTACCACAGCCTTTATTGGCGCTATGTCCGGCGGTAGCTTAAGCAATGGCTTACCATTAACCTCAGTGTATGCGTGCTCCAGGGTCACGTAGATTATCCTATCAACACCAAAGGATGGCTCAACATCGTGTGGGATAAACCTCTCCACATGAACCTTCCTCCTCTCCTCCCTAATGAATACCATGTCCTTCGTTATGGCGTATCCATCAATAATTACCCTGCCTTTGCTGTTTAACTCATTAACTAACCACCTTGGGTCTGCCCTACCGATGGACTGCATGACCTTGGGAGCGTCGTTGCCAAAGACCTCCCTAACCCTCTGTGGGTTTGGGTAGACCCTAACCTCGACGACCTCCTTCGGAGTGGTTAACCTCCTCTCCACCGTTAAGTCGTACCCACTGTACTTGGCGTGCCTACCTAAGTCGTAATCCGTCCTATAGGCATGACCGCTCACCTCAACCCAGCCGAACCTCTCGCTATATACCATTTGGTCGAAGCTCGCCGCCGCATAATGGGCCCTCTCCTCAGGTAGTTTGGCCAGGAAGTACTGATGATCAAGTGGTATCCCGAGCTCATTCATGTATATGGTGGATAGGCCCATGAAAAAGGCCATCCACTCATTAGGTACTATGCCGCTCTCCACAGCCTCCCTCGGCCTAAACTCCCTAGGCTCCCTAACGCCTGCGGCAACGTCCCTCTCGGGCACTATCCTCAACCTAACGTCCAGCTCGTCTAGGTATGGGCACTTGGCGTTTTCTGGGTCGAAGAAGAACTCGATCTCCATCTGCGTGAACTCCCTAAGCCTAATTAATCCCTGCCTGGGCGATATCTCGTTCCTACCCACCTTACCGATTTGAGCGATGCCAAGCGGCAACCTCCTACCCATTAAGTTGAATACCCTTGGGAATGAGACGAACATTCCCTGAGCTGTCTCGGGCCTTAGATAGCCAGTATTATCGCTGTAAGGCCCAATCGTAGTTTGGAATAATAAATTGAACGGCTTAACACCCCCCAACTCACCACCACAGGCCGGGCACTTAATCCCATACTTCCTAATTAATCCATCAAGCTCCTCAAGGCTAAGGCCCTCGGTCTTCACGGAAATACCCCTCTTACCAAGCTCCTCCTCTATCAAGTGGTCAGCCCTATACTTACGGCCACACTTGGTGCACTCGACAATCGCGTCGGTGAAGTGCTCAAGGTGACCACTCGCCTCAAACACTATTTTGGGCATTATTATTGGGGTCTCCACCTCAACTATGAAGTCCTGGTATGGGTAGATGAAGATTTTACGCCATTTCTCGATTATGTTCCTCTTCAACTCAACGCCAAGCGGCCCATAGTCGTAGAAACCACCTACCTCTGCCTTACTCCTATAAATCTCGAAGCTCGGGTAGAAGAATCCACCTTCGCTCATTAGTTCCAGGAATTTCTCGAGGTCCATTCTCCGCGGTAATTACCTGGCGTATTTAAATAATTTTCACAAGTAATTAAGTACGTCAAGCATTAACTTTACGACTATTGGTAATGACATTAGTCCAGGGTCATTGGGCGGTGAGTACTCAACAACGTCAATGGCCCTGACCCTAGGGCCGCCGTAATCAAGGACGGCCCTGACTATCCTGAGGAGCTCGCCATAATTAAGCCCAAGGCCCTCGGGATTGCCAACACCGGGCATTATCGATGGGTCGAGAACGTCGAGGTCAATACTGAGGTGGATTGGCCCAGGATAACTATCGATTACGCCCCTAATTAGGAGCCTAAGCTCGTGATCGCCCAGGGACTTTATATCCCTTGTTGATAGTAATAGGGAGTCCTCGAGTCTCCTCACGAAGTTTAGCTCCTCCCTATCATAGGATCTAAACCCAAGGAAGGCGACCGCTCGAGGCCTAACACCATTGATGATGCCCCTAACGAAGGTTGCGTGGGAAATGGACTGCCCAACCGGCCACTCCTCCCTCGAGTCCAGGTGCGCATCAACATGCATGTAAATGCCGTACGAGCCCTGGGACTCCCTAACCGCCTTAGCGACTCCGAGGCTTAGTGTGTGCTCACCACCGATATTAATCACCCTACCCCACGTATTGATCACATCCCTAACCACCCGGTTAATCCTTTCCAGGTTCTTCTCAACCATACCCTG
>DAXY01000003.1:12947-13211 GCA_002506645.1 Vulcanisaeta distributa
AAGTCCTCGGTGGGCGTGAATTCGAAGTACTGACTCCAGGACCTAATCACACTAGGCGCAAACCGGGTCCCGGGTCTGAAGCTCACCGTGTCCTCCATGGGCACGCCTAATATTGGTATACCACCACCGCACCTAGGTATCCCAAACAATGTGTATTGGGATGTTACGTAGAAATCGACGTTACTTCCCACGGTGAAGCACCTCCTCAACCCTCTCCTTAATGGCTAGGAGACTTGAGTACATTACTTCCCAGGCATTAGCCCT
>DAXY01000030.1:0-176 GCA_002506645.1 Vulcanisaeta distributa
CCTAAGGGTATTCTTCTTTTTGGTCCTCCTGGTACTGGTAAGACTTTGTTGGCTAAGGCTGTGGCTACTGAGAGTAATGCTAATTTCATTGCTGTTAGGGGTCCTGAGATATTGAGTAAGTGGTTTGGGGAGAGTGAGAGGGCGATTAGGGAGATATTCAAGAAGGCGAGGATGGC
>DAXY01000030.1:383-3576 GCA_002506645.1 Vulcanisaeta distributa
AAAGCAAGATTCGAAATACTCAAGGTCCACGTTAGGGGTTTGAAGCTCGCCGATGAGGTTAAGGATGGGGATTACAAGTACCTGAGGGATCTTGCCAACAGGACTGAGGGGTACACGGGCGCTGACCTAGCGGCTCTTGTTAGGGAGGCTGCAATGCTCGCGCTTAGGGAGACCATAAGGAGTAATACGGGTCAAGTTAAGCCCGTGGGTATTGAGCACTTTGAGGAGGCTTTGAGGGTGGTCCCGCCGTCATTGTCTAAACAGGACATTGTGAGGTTTGAGGAGATGGCTAGGAACCTAAGGAGGGCGTTAAGGGGTCTCTGACTTCTCGTACTCCATCCTTTTCCTGATGAATACGTCAATGCCATATATTGGCTTGGCCGGTACACCCACAACGACCTCCCCAGGCGGTACGTCCTTAGTGACTACGGAGCCCGCAGCGACTACGGCATTCTCCCCAATCTCGACACCGGCTATTAAGGTCGCGTTAGCGCCAATCACGGCATTCCTCCTTATCCTAACACCATCAAGTCTCCTACTTGGTGGGTACTTATCATTCGTTATTACCACGTTAGGTCCTAGGAACACGTTATCCTCAATTACCGTACCCCTCGGTATATAAACCATGCTCTGTATGCTGACATTACTGCCGATAACAGAATCCCCATCAATTATTACCCCAGACCCAATCCTAGTGTTACTACCCACCCTGGTGTTCTCCCTAATCAACGCATTATGGCCCGTCTCAACACCATCACCTAGTTCCACATTTTCGTAAATAATTACATTACTCCTAACTATGCAGTTCCTACCGATTATAGCGCCATTACTGGCCTCATCCATTAACCGTTCAATGTCGGCATTACTGCCCACAATGCTTAGTAATTTCGACCTAATTGGATGGCCTATCACGACGAAGGGCTCCACAATCGTGCCTTCGCCAATCACTGATGGGCCTAGCACCACGGCATCCCTGCTCACGTACTTACTTAGTACCTTTGCTCTTGGGGATATGTACATCATCAGTTAGTTGTCGTGAGATAACTATTTAAGTAATTACTAATTGATTTAGTTAATGGGTTATTACCCAGCGCCGCCCCCGCCCCCGCGTGAGGACCCAATAACCAGGATTCTTAGGGAGTTGTTAAGTTTAAGCAATAAGGTTGATCAGTTATCCAAGAACTTAGCCGACATAAGTACTAAGGTTGAGAACCTGGAAAGTAGGGTTAATGAGATTAGTGGGTCCCTATCCGGCCTATTAAAGGCTCAGGAATTGATTAGAGACGTAACACCGCAGAACATGGCCGAGTTGGCGAGCATGCTTTCTAACACGTTGAGGGTATTAACGAGGATAGAGGCTTCACTGATTGCCTATAGGGATTCAATATCGTCATTGCAGGGTAAGATCGAGAACGCCGTGGATTTACTGGCTAAGGTCTCCGTGGACTTGAGGGAGCAGAGGACCCTCGATATTAACCAGGTTGTTGAGGTTACGAATCAATTGGCCAACGTGGCGACAAGACTTAACGAGATGGAGAAACTCATTGAGGAGCAGGGCATTAGGTTACTCTCTGAGTATAGAAAAGGTTTTGAAACCATTGAGGGCCTTAAATCAGTTATTTTGGATATACTAAGTAAGGGCGCTGGTAAATCCTAACACCCATGTTGGTATTATACGTTCAATTTCATTTAGAATAATAAAGGCAAAGTATATTAGGTTCCCTGTTTAAAATACGTACCGTGTTCAGGTCTAGGGAGGTTTCTGAGCTTCATCAGAGGATTAACGACATAAGCAACCTACTCCAGGCATTGCAGCAAAGCATCCAGGCGCTGGTAAGTAGTACTAACCAAATACAGAAGGGTCTCCAAGCCATTTCAGCGGGGATTGATAGGAACGATAAGACGCTGCAGGACGCGATTCAGGTAATAAACTCATCAACCACTGACATAGCCAGTAGGGTCGCCCAAATAAACTCAATCATCAATCAATTTAACGATACGAGTAAGAAACTCATAGACTCCTTACTTAATGCGCTCGAGAAGGTCAATGACCTGCTAGGCCAATTGCAGGGATTATCAAGTAATATGCAGCAAAGCCTAACAAGCGCCGTAACAACCCTTGAAACGATAAATAACAATGTCAAGGACCTTAATTCAAAGATTGAGAGTGGCGTTGATAAGACGTCGGTGCTTGTTTCTGAAATAACAAAGTTGAGTGGGTTATTGATGGAATTGAATAAGGTGTATAACGAAGTCCTTAATAGGGAAAAGGACCTAGAGAGTAGATTGCTCGATTTAAGTAGGAGGGAGAGCGAAGTCTCTGCCAGGGAGAAGAACGTTGAGGAGCTTAGAAATAGGCTGGAGAGTGAGAGGAAGGCCCTTGATGAGGAGAAGGCCAAGTTGGCGGAGATGGGCAATTTAATGGCGTCCCTCATAACCCTCTCTAATCAATTGACAACGAGACTTAGCGAGATTGATAATAGGGAAAAGGCATTGGCCGAGAGGGAGAAGGCGTTGAATGAGAGGGAGGCGAAGCTCAGGGATTGGGAGATGGAGTTGAAGGCTCGTGAGCAGAGGCTCGAGATGGAGGCCGTGAAGATCGACGCCGAGAACGCCAGGCTTAGGGAGTTGGAGAAGAGGGAGCAGGAGATTAAGGAAAAGCTCAATCAGTTGGCTCAGAGGGAGGAGGCGCTTAAGGAGCTTGAGAAGAAGTTGAATGAGAAGCAGGAGGCGCTGAATAAACTTGAGACCGAGCTTAAGGATAGGGAGGGTAGGTTGAACTCGCTGGAGAACCTGCTCAGGGAGAAGGAGGAGACCCTGAAGAGACTTGATGAGGAGATTAATAGGAGGAGGAGGGAGCTCCTTGATAAGCTCGAGCCTTTAACGACGAAGCTCGTCGAGGAGGAGAAGAGACTCACAGATTGGGAGAAGAGACTCCTTGATAAGGAGCGTGAGTTAATGAATTATCAGAGGGCATTGATCATTAGGGAGAACACCCTAATTGAGTTGAGGGAAAAGCTTGATCGGGAGAGGGAGGAGTTAGAGAGTAAGATGAGGGAGGTTAGCAAGATGGAGAGTGAGTGCCAGGACCTACGTAAGAAGTACGAACAACTACTAAAGGAGAGGGAGGAGCTGATGAAGATCATTGAGAGTAAAGATAAGGAACTCAACCAATTAAGGGCCCTGATAAAGA
>DAXY01000030.1:3782-8858 GCA_002506645.1 Vulcanisaeta distributa
GTAAGTGCCCGCCAGTGATGATAGTAAAACAAAGTAGACAGCCACGGCAAGCACTATAGCCGCTATCAATAGCTTGGACACCCCCATCACCCCAGGGCATCCCTCAACCTATTAATCACGAAATCCTTACCGAGCATTGCAAGGTAGGGCGCAATCCTCGGGCCGCTGGGCTTACCGAAGAATACCAGGTACGTGGCTTCGAAGAACGCCCTCTCGACATCCCTGCCCTCCCTGGGCACCCTCTTCATGGCCTCCTTAATGTTGTCCTCATTCCAAACATCGACCTTCTCAAGCTCCCTCAGCAGTATGCCTAGTTTACTTCTTTGGACATCCGTCAATGAGGACCTTATTGATTCCGGGAGCTCCTCAAGGACCCTGATCCTGTAGGTCTCCGGCGCGTACTTACTGACCCAATTACGGGCCCTGGTGATCCTCGATTTAATCCTCTCGAGCGATAAATCATCCAATTCCCTGGTGAGTATTTTCGTATCCCTCAACCTCTTAATGACCCTCTCCATGAGTTCATCCTCACTCAGTGATTGCGGTAATGTCTGGATTAACGCAACGGCGTGTAGGTACGGTAATTGGAATGGCATCTCCCTAGGCAATGGTCTCCTTAGCTGCGCGTACTCGTAGGACTTAATGATTAGGTCGATGTAATCCTTCTCCCTAGGGCTCGGCTTATCGACACCGTAGTAAAGCCTCTCAGCCCTGTCATAAATGTCCACGTATTGGTAAATGGAGTCAAGGCCGAAGGTGAGCCTCTTGGTTGGTTCATGGAATATGTAAATGTACCTAAGGACCTCGGGCTCCGCAACCTCAACCCACTCCCTCGGCGTGAAGCCTATGAAGTCGCTACTGCCCATGTCACCCACGTCCTTACCATTAACTACGTAGCCAACCCACTCATACCAAGTACCCAGTGGTGGGTTAATGCCGTAGACGGACTTGGCAATTTCAACTGCCGAATCCCTCGAGCCGCCCGGCATTGCGTGGTCCTTGCCGTATGGTTCAAAGTCGACCTGCAACGTGTACCATACGCCAACCCACTCAACTCTCCATGGGAGCTTACCGTCGGTCAGCTTGGCCCTACCCACGTGGCCGCAGTACGTGCACCTATACTCAACCTCATACTTATCGAGGTCCAACTTCGTAACCTCTGCCGTGCCGATCCTGCCGCAATTCTCACATACCGGTTCGAAGGGTATCCAATCCCTTGGGTACGGGTTCCTACCCCTATACTTATTCATGACTTCGATCAATCTCTCCCTATTCTTCATCGTCATTACTATGAANNTCCCTCATCCTGGGATGCTCCCTATACATCTCGCCGGTTGTTATGACCTCCACATTCTTAGCGAAGTAGCTCAGGTAATCACCGAAGTCCCTCCAGTAATGGTCAACCCAGGACTTGTGGCATCCCTTTGGGTCAGGGACTCGCTCCAGGGGCCACTCAATGTACTTCCTACCAACGTCAGGATTCAGAAACTGCTCAAGTTGCTTATCCTTCCCCTTCCAGGGATCCATCGTGTATAGTGTCAGGACCTGCCTAACCCTCAACCCTGCATCCCTCAACTTCTCCGCAATGACGCTGTTCAGTATTATCTCGCCCCTGAGCCTACCTATGTGTTGAAGTCCAGAAACGCTGAGCCCACCATTGAGTACGCACTCCTCCTTACCCTCACTACGGCACTTCTCAAGGACCTGGTCTGCCACCTTATCGACCCAATGGGTATAACTCATTACTGTGGGTTAGGGCAGGGAACCAATTTATAAGTTATCCCACGCTACTTACGGTGATTCAACCACCCTCCGCAGGGGGTAGAAATACGACTTCATCGTTATCGCTGAGTTTCGCTGCAAGCCCATCAAGCCACTCAATGGCCTTACCATTGATCAAAACCACGTACTCTCCTCTCAACTTACCATCCCCATCAAGTACGGCCTCGGCAAACTTAGGATTGAATGTGCGTGAAATAAGGTCGATGAGGTCACGCACGGAAATACCGTTGGGCGCCTCAAGCTCTATTTTAAATGCACCAATCAATTCATAAAGCCCACCGAAGAACTTAACCCTAACCCTCACAGAACCAGGCAATTAGCGTGGAATAAAAACTTAACCTAGTCATAAGCCAGAAACAGAACCAAAAACTGGTGCCCCGGCCGGGATTTGAACCCGGGTCACGGGCTCGAAAGGCCCACATACTTGACCGGGCTATACTACCGGGGCCCACGTTCTCCACCTCCTCGCCAAGTTTTAAGTTTTTTGCGAGGGCGTCCTTACCGCCTCGCCGTGGCGTTTCGCTAATGAATTGCATGATTCTGCCAATTGCGGTGAATTTACCGCCTTCGTGAGGCGCATACAACATAGGCTTGTCAAGGTAATAAACCTGCTAAGCGCCATGATGAGGTCTTCATGCCCCAATAATTGGCTTAGTAACATAGCCTTAAGCCAGCCGTGGTTTAGGTCCTGTCTTAGGGTTAATTATTTTAAGGCTCACAGGGTGGATTGTTGACTTAATGCCCGTAACCGTGTTTAGGGGCGGTGGCATATACTATGTGAGGTTCTCGGTGAGTGAGAGTCCTAGGGTGGCCGCGTTTGTTGTTGGTGATTTCACGGCATACATGAAGCCCATCGAGCTTGAGTTTTGCGGCTCTGATTATTGCGCCTACATCTCATTACCACCTGGTAAATATCATTACAGGTACTTGGTTGATGGCAATGTCGTGCTTGATGACGGTCCCGTGGAGAACGGGTTCAATGTACTTAATCTCACAGGCCCTGTTGGGAGGGTTCGCGTGGTTAGGCGTAGGCTGTTTAGGGCGATTTATGGCATATTCGTTGACAGGTTTGGTTGTAAGAGGGAGGGTGGTCCTAGGGATAGGCTCGGCGGCGACCTCGCCTTCATTAGGAGTAAGCTTGGCTACATTAAGTCCATGGGCTTTGACGCCATTTACCTAACGCCCATTTTCAAGGCAATGTCCTACCATAGGTATGACGTTATTGACTACCTCAATGTTGATGATGACTTAGGCGGGAATGAGGCATTTAGGGAGTTGCTTAGGAGTGCCCATGAACTTGGCATTAGCGTAATACTTGACCTACCAATTCATCACACGGGTTCTGAACACCCCGCCTTTAAGGCGGCCTTGGGCGGTAACACGGAGTATTCCCGTTGGTACTACATATACGATAGTGATTATGAGAAGTTCATGAACGTGGGGAGGATGCCTAAGCTAAACATGAAATTCGCAGGTGAGTGGGTTAAAGGTATTGCACTGCATTGGGCATTAATGGGTGTTGACGCGTTCAGAATTGACGTTGGCGCCGGCATACCACCCTGGTTCCTGTGGGACCTGAGGAACTTCATTAATAAGCCATTGATCGCGGAGATCTGGGGCGATCCATTCCTATGGAGAAACGCCGTTGATGGGGTTATGAACTACCAGGTTTGGGAACCATTAATTAGGTTTTTACGTAATGAAATAAGCGCTGAAGAGTTTTTCCAAGTAATTAAGAGACAACTGATGGTATTACCGAGACAGTTCCTAATGAATTCCTGGCTCTTTATAGATACGCATGACACGCCGAGAGCGGTGACAATGCTGAATAACGATATTGAAAAGCTAAAGGCGGCGTTAGTATTCACGTACACCTGGGTTGGCACACCAATGCTTTATTACGGCGATGAGGTAATGCTTGAGGGTGGCCCAGATCCCGACAATAGGAGGTGCATGGATTGGAAAAGAATCGACAACCTCCACGCACTCCACGAGTTCATAAGGAAGTTATCAAGCCTAGACTTAGTGCCTAGGCGCATAACAGTTAATTCAGACGAATTAATTTATTACGATAGTGATTTTGAAGTTCGCCTAAGTAATGAGCCAAGGAGATATAGGGGTGGTCTTGTAAGCGGTGACTACTTCATCATCAAGAGTAGGTAACTTGACAAGAAACATCTGTGCCTAGTGGTCATTAATTAAGTAATTATTAATGGGCATACCTAGGTATAAATATATGAATAATATCTATTTTATTTATGAATATGCATGAATTATATAAATTAATTACATCAATTATGGTAATGCTTTTAAATCGGTTTATAGCGCTTAGGCGCGTATGAGTAGGTTTGGATTGTCCACAGGCGCGATGATAGGCATAATCGTTGCTGTGATAGTAATAATAGCCGCGGTCGTGGCCGTTGTTTACCTGTATAAACCCTCTGCGCCGAAGCCTGTAGCCCCACCAGGCTTTACGATACCCACAAGCGACTTCACATTGCAGAATGTCTATAGTCCCAGTTTCGCACAAATGTTCTGTTCCAAGGTCGGTAATGTCACAATAACTGTTTGGGACACATATAGTCCCAGTGAGAATGAGGCATTCAATGCCTCGCTAACCTCCTTCGAGCAGTTATACCCATGTATACATGTTGAGGTGACTTATGGCGTTGCCATTGCTACGAGCAATTTCATTTCGGCTGCGAAGGCTGGGCAGGCGCCCATTGTATATAGGGATACGAGTGATGACGCTGGCAAGCTCTTCGCGGCGGGCCTACTGCTGAACTTGAGTGAGTACTTACCACCGTCAGTCTTTGAGCAGTACTTACCAACTGCTGCGCAGAACTTCTACCTAGACACGCCCAGTGCCCATGGTTATTATGGCCTGCCGGATAACATAAATTACATAGTCATGTTCTATAATAAGGAGTACATAACATCGCCACCAAACACCACGGACCAACTAATCAATATGTGCCTGCAGGTTAATAGCACATATCACGTATGGTGCATTGCCTATGGCGTCGGTTCTGAGTGGGGCTATAGATTCGCTGCCTGGTTCGCGGGCTTTGGCGGGCATATATTTGGGCCTAACAACATGCCGGAACTAAACTCAAGCGCCATGGCCAATGCGCTGGAGTTCTGGTACAACCTAACGTATGGGCTCCACATAAATGCGCCGGGCATGAACCCGAGTCTCGAGGGACAATTATTTACGAGCGGACAAGCCGCGATAATATTTGACGGACCATGGGACCTAGGGACATACTTCAAAGCCCTTGGTTGTAACCTAGG
>DAXY01000030.1:8930-10040 GCA_002506645.1 Vulcanisaeta distributa
ACAGCAGTTGGAGGCTGCGTTGGTATTCATACTATACATGACCGGGCCGCAGGCGGACCTTAACCTATGGAATTACGCCCACGATATACCGGCCAATCTACAGGCCTATAACACGGCAGTCANNTCAATTAAAGGCTGGGCAGTTATCACCAGCATGTCTCAACGACATTATGGAGGGCATATTTGCCCAGGCCCAATATGGTCAGAAATTCCCCAACATCCCAGCAATGGCTTATTACTGGCCAGCATTCCACCAGTACGCAACTGCCTACTTCGCTAACCAAACCACGGCCCAAGCCGCTGCCCAGGGAATGGAGCAATACATGCTCCAGCAGATGAGTCAGTCAGGTGGTTGAGTGGGTGATTAATAATGGATTCCCTTCAAAAATTAAACCATGTTCTTATCCAATACCTCTACCTCCTTCCCATCATTGCCGTCGCACTATTCCTATTCTTATACCCAGTGGCCTATGCCGTGTACATATCATTTACGAATTTCGACCTCTATCACCTATTTCATTACGCATTTGTTGGTTTAAAGATTTATGAGAGAATTCTGACAAGCAGTACATTCTATACTTTATTATTGAATACGGTTATTTGGACGGTGGGTAGTTTGGTTCCGATGGTCGTTGCCGGGTTTATACTCGCCATAATACTCAATCAGAGGGACATTAGGGGTAGGAATGTATTCTTCACGTTACTTCTAGTTCCCTGGGCATTCCCCGCATATATATCGTTGGTCATTTGGTCAGGTATGTGGAATTACGAGTATGGGATTATTAATAAATTCCTTGGGTTGTTCGGCATACCGCCAATTAATTGGCTAAACTTCACAAACACGGCATGGGCAGCATTGATATTGACAAACCTGTGGCTATCATTCCCATACTACACGGCTGTCTTCCTATCAAGCCTACAGAGCATACCGGGTGAGTTATACGACATAGCCATTGTCGATGGCGCAAATGCGTGGCAGAGGTTTAGGAACATAACACTACCCCTAATGAGGAGCGCCATAGCCTTCGTTAGTGTTGGTGGTTTCGTATTCACATGGAATAACTTCTACCCAATATACATATTGACAGGGGGTGGCCCAGGCATATCCAC
>DAXY01000030.1:10089-10246 GCA_002506645.1 Vulcanisaeta distributa
GTTATCTCAACAATTATCCTAGCAATCATGGCCATACTAATGCTTAGGGTTGGTAGGGTTCTCGAGGTGATAACATGAGCAATAAGTATAGCCTAAAGAATAGGGTAATTAATTGGTTTAGGCTTGGTATATCATACATCATACTCGCTATAACAGC
>DAXY01000111.1:0-1272 GCA_002506645.1 Vulcanisaeta distributa
ATGACCTCAATACCAAGTGGTGAGAAGTACCTAGCATCACTGGCTCCGGCCATCTCCACCACCCTGGCCTCAAGCCCAAGCCCACTGAGGACCTCGTTGGCTAACCTAACGAGCCTCGAATCACGTGGTGTGTATAGGTAACCCCCACCACCCTCCTCATCAACCCTAACCTCAATTTCCTGGAAGTCCTCCCTCAGGGCATTGGTCATGGCCTCCTCAATGGCCTTGGCATCGTCGGTCATGGCCCTAACGTTGATCACGAACTCGTGATAATCACCAAAGGCTCTATACACATTGGGGGTTGCGGTGACTCCATAGACGCTCTGGGCCTTGACCCTAGGCACGAACCTCGTCAGAGGCAGTAGGGCCTTAACCAACCTCGTAAGCCCTACATCGACCTCCTGCCGCGGGCAATCACCGCATGGCATGACTACGTCAGCCTCAACCCAGGTCGGCGTGACATTCTCCTTGACGAAGCCGCCCCTCAAATTAACTAGGTAGGCATCATTTCGCCAGAGGTACTGGGCCAACGCAATTACGGGGTGAGAATCAACACCGCTGATGAAGTAGGCGGCGTGATATGGAGGAACCACCTTATAATCAAGCTGAAACCTAATGGCTTCCCTACGTCCACGCACTGCCGCCCTCTCGGCCCTAGTCCTAACCCTGGCGTTGAATACGGCCCTCCTCCTATTTATAATAACCATTGATTGACCATCGGCATTAATCACGTAATTAGGCCTAAGCCCATTACTGAGTAGGTAGTCCCTAACGACCCTAGCCCCATTCCACCCACCAACCTCCTCATCCGTGGTGAAGGCGGCGATAACCGTACCACCGCCAAGGCCCACCAAGTCCTCAAGCGCCTTAAGGATCGCCGCCACATTGCCCTTATCATCAAGTGCGCCACGGCCATAGGCTAGGTCACCCTCGATAGTCAACCTAAGAGGCTCATACCTCCACTCACTGCGTATGAACGGCACTACGTCGAGGTGCGCCAGCAGCAATATGCGCGGCTCGCCTGAGCCCACGACACCCACCACGCTCCTATAGCCATGACTAACCAACACCCTCGTCTTAATCCCAAGCCCATTGAGTATTCCCTCCACGAAGTCGACCACGCCTGGGTCAGGCACTTTACTATTGTCTGGGTCATTAACCGTGTCGAACTCGACGAGGTCTTCGAGGACCTTGAGCAGGTCCATGGCTCACTGAACACCCTGAACCTGTATTCCAAGGTTCTCAAGCGTGTTCTTTAGCATGTTCCTTATC
>DAXY01000111.1:1317-1503 GCA_002506645.1 Vulcanisaeta distributa
TTCATTCTCTTAACCCTCATCCTCCTAATGGGTATGCCTAGGTTTGCCATGTTCTCGTCAAACTCCATCTCGATGACCCCATCAAACACGTACTCAATACTATTGAGTAGGTTGTCAATGTCCTCAGTAGTCACGTGGGCAACCACGAAAGTCACCATGTTAAAAGCCCTCGACAGTGACTTAAGG
>DAXY01000111.1:1563-2350 GCA_002506645.1 Vulcanisaeta distributa
GCCGCCTGACCAACCTTACTAATTAATTGGCTGGGGTCGAGCTCCGCGATGACGTCAATCACGTTCGGTGACCTAGCCCTACGCTGGTCGCTGAGTGAGAAGCCGTCAATCACGAAGAGCCTACTGCCGAAGTCCCTAAGGTCATCAATTACGGACTCTGGGTTGTCATCAAATGAGACGTAAATAAGCGGGTAATTACTAAGGACACTCCTGGCAAGCAGCTTAACGAGGAGTGTCTTACCCATGCCCAGGTCACCGCGGATGAGGACCAAGTAGCCGAAGGGAATACCCGTGGGCAATAAATCCTCCAAGACCTGGCACTTAAGGAAATCCATAACAACCGGGTACCCAACTGAGACGAAATAATTAAGCATTACCCAACCCACACGGACTTTGGTGGGCCCGCCGGGATTCGAACCCGGGACCTCCCGGTTATGAGCCCTACGCGGGGCGTTTGCCCCAGGGCGCTCTACCTGGCTAAGCTACGGGCCCGCATTACCTCCATCATGGACAAGTTTTTAAGGTTTTTCGCGACGTGCCTCAAACACTAATTCATTAATGGCGTTAACCTCGCACCGTCATCAACGCCCGCCATCCCTAACTCGAAGCTAGCATTCACGAGCAGCTCCCACAAAATGTCAAGGGCATCATTACAGGGTATTTTACCCATCCTTGCCTTACCAATCACCGTCAAGGCCTCATCAATCAACCTCGCCACAAGCATCACAATCCTCCGCGGAGTATTGCGTTTTTAACCTTACATTTCAATTTCTTAAAAAGAGAACAA
>DAXY01000111.1:2389-2515 GCA_002506645.1 Vulcanisaeta distributa
GGCGCAAGCCTTCCTATGGCCTGAGTTATTTCCCGCTCCTACTCCTCATCCTTGCCCTCTGGAGCTTCTTACTAAAACCCCAACTACCATTAAACCTCGCGAGAACCTCGCCCTCCGCGTTTAGGC
>DAXY01000111.1:2551-3212 GCA_002506645.1 Vulcanisaeta distributa
CCAATGACCTTATCAACATCCTCCCCACCAGCCGGCTCACTGCGCCTCCAACCATTTAATTCCACGGCAGAACCCATCGGACCCAATCAGCCCCGCATTATCGGCATATAATGACTTACTCATTAATCCAAAAACACTAACCATCAATAAACCCAATATGGGCTCCACAAATCGAGACCAAGCAACAATGAGACTTAAGGCCGTGCCCAGTAGGCCCGGCTCATGGGTACTTCAATATCGCAGCGCTAGAATGCGTGGTTAAATGCATTATGATGACCCACTGCAGTACTGACCAGTGAGGAGATTGACCTGCCCTGATTGTCATTACCGACTGCAAAACTAAGGACTGAGTCAGCTAATACCGTACTCATCAGGGCTCAGGCACCTCCTCTCTCCTCACAACCCAGGGCAGGCGCCAGGCCTTTAATCCCTTACCGCATTGGATGCGCGGATTAATTCCTTAATAACCCAAGCCCTAACGACCACGCTCTCATCACCCAAGCTCGCCACAACATCGGCATTATTATCATAAACCTAACACCAACCAACGGCCCACGCCTACTGAGCAACTCACCAACGGTCTCACGGACTATCAACTCCATAGACTCCCTATCTAACGACCTATCCACGGTATCCCTGAGTTGCTTTTAGTTTGTTCTCA
>DAXY01000095.1 GCA_002506645.1 Vulcanisaeta distributa
ACTTTGCGGCGTTGATAGGCTTGGTTTTTTCCTATTTCTAGATAATGGCTTTAGGATTCTCCTTGGGTTCTCATCCACGATCTTCCTCATAGCTTCCCTCGGTATTGGTATGTTTAGGAACTCCCTCAGGTTCGCCTTTAAATCATAAACCCCAGGGCCTGGGTAGTCACTACCGTAAATGGCCTTATCGCTTATCTCAATTAGTCTTGGTAAGTACTCCAGGACCCTCCTCGGTGGTATGCTCGATAGGTCGGCAATTATGTTCGGCCTTATCCTAATTAATTGAAACGCGGTGGGTACCCAATTCGGCCTACCCACGTGGGACATTATGATTGTTAGCCTTGGGAAGTCCACGGCAACGTCGTCGACGAATATCGGGTCGCCATACTTATTCCTAGCCCTTGAGAAGGCGCTGGTGCCCGTGTGTATGTATACCGGCAGCCCATGGTCCTCGGCAAATTGGTAAACAAGCTCGAGCTGCCTCAACCCACCCTCCTCCGGCCTATAAGCATTGGGTTTAACCCACATGTGCGGTGGGTGTATCTTAATCGCGCTTATGCCCGCCTCATACTGCCTCTCGAGCCATTGCTTGACCTCATCAATCGTTAACTCGTTGACCTCCACACCACCAATTACCGCGAACCTATCCGCGTAATCCATGACGGCATTCACAACCCTTATTGCATAGTCCTCCCTCGCAATTCCCAATTTCCTGGATGGGTAGGCCATCACGCCGACGTAGTCTATATCCGCATCATCCAGCACCTTGACGACATCCCCAACGCCCAATGTAAGTACCTCACGCGGCGCGCCCCACTCCCTCAAGGCGAAGTTCAGCAACTCCTCGGTTATTGTTTCCCTAAAGACCATGTGGGTATGAGCATCGACGTAGCCCATCGATTTACTGAGCTATGCATGCATTTTATGCGTTTTTCCATATCGTGTAGGTATGCTTTATATCCTGGGCATTAATGGTTATGCCGTATGAATGAGGCATCACTTAGGAGGTTAATTGTTGAGGTCTTTAGGTTGGCATACGCGAGGAGGCTCACGGACCTACTCGGCGGCAACGCAAGCGCCAGGTTAGGTAATGACGAGGTCCTGATCACGCCAACCTCCATGCCCAAGGTACTCATTAGGCCGCAGAGTATTGTTAAGATTAGGCTCGATGGAACCGTGGTGTCCGGAGGCAGTCCCAGCAGTGAGTGGAGGATGCACGTGGGGATTTATAGGGCTAGGGATGACATTAAGTTCGTACTGCATACCCACCCACCAAACATACTTGCCCTGACGAAGGCCGGTCTTAGGATAGACCTATCACTAAGTGAGGCGATTTCATACATAGGCGAGGTTGCCGAGGTACCCTACCTAAAGCCCGGTAGTGTGGAACTAGCCGATGCCGTTGCGAGGGCCATCTCGAGGAGGGACGTAACTGCGGTGATCCTTAGAAACCATGGCTTAGTCACGGTCGGCTCAACACCGTATGAGGCGCTCAATAGGGCCGAGGTGCTTGAGGACCTCGCCTACATAACATTGCTATCGAGTTGCCTCGGTAAGTGACCCGGCATTACAGGGTCACTAATATCTCGACTTCATCACCATCCTTAAGGCCGAGGAGGTCCCTCAACCTGTACGGTGAGATTATCTCTATCGTGTCGGGCCCGTGGTGCGTCCTCTCAATTATCAATACCGCGCCTGGCAACCCCCTTATTGTTGCCCTGAAGCACTTGACGCCGCCGTAGGTCCTGACGCCATTGTCGAACCCCTCAATGTATATGCCAGGTAATGCATCGAGGTAGAGCCTGTACTTGATGTATTCGGGTCTTAACTTAACATTAAGCGTCCCTGGGTATGGCTTGAACCCGAGCTTCTCGATGAACTGCTTAACATAGCCATCGAGGCTCATGTAGAAGCTGCCCTCGCCGAGCCCTGAAACTACATGCCCAACAAGCCTAATGACCAACCTCTCATCGAGGTAATGCCTAATTGTGTCTATCACGAATTGAAGGGCTTCGGAAGCTCTCTGCGTGAATTTCACCATTAATTGGCCGCTGACCGTGGATTTAACGATCAATCCCTCATCAGCCAACCTATTAATTATTTTGAAGACGTTCTGCGGCGTTGTGCCGATGTCATTGGCGAGCCTTGTCAGGTTTATCGTTACGTAATCCCTATCATTAACGCCATACTTAACGAGGAGTATTAGATATGGCGTCCTGCGAAGGAGTTTATAATCAATCCCTAGTGAAACACGGCCAACGGAACTTCCCATACACTCGTATTAGCGTAAAGCGCCATTTATTAACGCTTTCCTCAACCTGTGGGTTAATCATTACGAGATAATGCCCATGGTGGTTCCAAAGTCAGTGTGAGACAGTTTCGTCACTTTTTACGTTTCTGCCCGCCTCATCACCCAAAGCCCAATCCCTATGAGGATTAAAAAGCCTAAGTCTCCTCGGTTGATTCCTCACTCTCCATGACCTCCTCCTTAACCTCCTGCTCAAGTGACTTGAGGGCTTCCTGGGCATTATCCGCGGCCTTCCAGTAGGCCACCTTACCACGTTTAATCTCCCTAATCAACCCATCCCTCTGGAGGAGCTTGAGTGCGTAGAAGACTTGGCTGTGGCTTAGGTTTGTCTTCTTAACAATTTCATTAGTCGGTAATTCACCTTCCTTGATCAATAATTCTAGTATCTCCTTCTTCCTCTCCACAATTCGAACCGTCTGCTTGCGAGGCATTACGCTGCTTTTTAACTATTTATTTTTAAAGATTAAGATACCGACAAACCGATATTATTGAATCACCCTTATTAAGTTCCTAAACCTCAGGTAGAGTGCGTAGTCTATGTAGGTCTTGTTCTCGAGGTATTGACTAACCGTCCTAGCCCTACCCACCTTCTCCGGCAGTAAATCCGTGGTGACTAGGCTGAAGGCATTGGAACCAGCACCACTACCGAAGGAGACCATTAGTATCCTAGAACCTGGCTTGGCATTCTCAAGTATGTTGGCAAGCCCTATCAACACGGCGCCGTTGTATGTATTACCGATCCTATCAACCACGATACCCAGCCTAACCTTCTCGAGGGGTATACCGAGCATTTGGGCAACCCTCACTGGGAACCTGGCGTTTGGCTGATGGAATACGGCATAGTCGAAGTCGCTCGGCCTCAGCCCTGTGGCCTCCATGAGGGCCTTGGCCGCATTAACGATATGCCTAAAGTAGGCTGGTTCGCCTGTGAATGATTCGCCGTGCACGGCATACGGCATACCATCCCTACGCCAGAAGTCTGGTGTGTCGGAGTTATATGCGTAGATGTGTTCTATTTCGGCCGCAATGCCGTCGGACCCAATTATGTAGGCTGCGGCGCCGCCGGACACCGTATAATCCAGGTGATCCCCAGGCTCTCCATGGCTATGGTCAACGCCGACGGCGAGACCGTACTTAACGAGGCCGCTCTTAACGAGGCCCGTCGCATTAACTATGGCGTCTGAACCCGCCTTACACGCGAATTCCATATCCACAGCGAAGGACTGCTTCTTCATCCCAAGGGCTTCGATGAGTATTGATGCGATGGGCTTTACGGCGTATGGTTTTGACTCAGTGCCTACGAATACGGAGCCCAATTCCCTAGGGTCAATACCGGCCCTCCTCAGCGCATTCCTAGAGGCCTCCACGGCCATTGTTACGGCATCCTCATCAGGGCCACCCACACTCCTCTCCTCAACCCAGTAGAGGTCCTTAATCCTAAGTGGGTCATCACCCCAAACCCTGGCTATTTCCTTAGTACTTATTCTAAACCTGGGTATGTAAACGCCCCAACCGACAATGCCTACCTTATTCACAGGCTGCGTTATTTTATGCCCTATTTAACTTTTAGCGTTGTTGAATTCGACAGTAAACGCACGGTCTTTACTCATTGGGGTGGAATGCGAAGATAATTATATAAGCTAACCCCCTGAACTAAGCAGTGAGGATTAATCATGGGTTCTAGCAATAATGAGGTGAGCCTAAGGGTTGCGGAGGCTAGGACTAGGGATGTGGGTAGGCTTATCGTTAGGATTCCGCAGCATTACATGAGAGTGCTCGGTATAGAGCCTGGGGAGTACGTGGAGATAGTGGGTAATAAGCGCAGTGCCTATGCCCAAGTATGGCCAGCGTACACAGACGATGAGGATAAGGACTACATCAGGATGGATGGCGTATTGAGACAAAACGCCGGTGTTAGTATTGGCGATATTGTCAAGGTAAGGAGGGCCAACCTAAGGTCTGCCCAAAAGGTTATAATAGCACCGGTGGGCGAGTACATCAGGGTTGACCCAGACTATCTAAAGAGGGCTTACCTACTCGGTAAGCCCGTTTGGAAGGGCTCAATAATCGAAATACCGTATTACACGGGCTCCATTAGGTTCATGGTAACCAGCGTGTCGCCGGGACCCGCCGCATACGTGGGCATCGATACCGAGGTTCAGGTTAGGGAGGAGCCCGTTAGGGAGATGGAACTGACGATGCCGAGGGTTACGTGGGAGGACATCGGCGATTTAGAGGAGGCCAAGAGGAAGATTAGGGAATTGATAGAACTACCCCTGAGGCACCCCGAGATATTTAAGCACCTCGGTATTGAGCCTCCTAAGGGTGTTCTTTTGATTGGTCCTCCTGGTACTGGTAAGACTTTGTTGGCTAAGGCCGTGGCCTCAGAGGCTAATGCCTACTTCATATCGATAAACGGCCCAGAAATAATGAGTAAGTACTATGGTGAGTCTGAGGCTAAGTTGAGGGAGATTTTTGAGGAGGCTAAGAAGAATGCTCCGGCCATAATATTCATTGATGAGATTGATGCGATTGCTCCGAAGAGGGAGGAGGTGACGGGTGAGGTGGAGAAGAGGATTGTGGCACAACTACTAACGCTAATGGACGGACTCCAGGAAAGAGGCCAGGTCATAGTCATAGGAGCAACAAACAGGCCAGAGGCAGTAGACCCAGCACTAAGAAGACCAGGAAGATTCGACAGAGAAATCTACATAGGCATGCCCGATAAGAACGCGAGGAAGGAGATACTGCAGGTACACACCAGGAATGTGCCGCTTTGTACTGAGGATGACGTTAAGGAGAAGATCTGCGATCAAGGGGATGTCGTGAATATTGATGAGATTGCGGAGATGACGCACGGCTACACGGGCGCCGACATAGCCGCCTTAGTCAAGGAAGCAGCGATGATCAGGCTTAGGGAGGCCATAGACGTGACTAAGGAGATTGACCTCGACCAACCACAGATACCACCTGAGCAATTGGCTAGGATTAAGATTAGGATGAGGGACTTCCTGGAGGCCATGAAGTACATACAACCAACAGTCCTCAGGGAGGTCATTGTCGAGGTCCCCGAGGTTCATTGGGACGACATTGGTGGTTATGACAACGTGAAGCAGGAGCTTAAGGAGATGGTTGAGTGGCCGCTTAAGTATCCAAGGTACTTTGAGGAGCTTGGCGTTGAGCCTCCTAAGGGTATTCTTCTTTTTGGT
>DAXY01000047.1:0-3903 GCA_002506645.1 Vulcanisaeta distributa
CCCGACATAATGGACCCAGCCCTACTAAGGCCAGGAAGATTCGACAGAATAATCTACGTACCACCACCAGACCTAAAAGCAAGATTCGAAATACTCAAGATACACACGAAGAACATGCCGTTGGCGAAGGACGTGGATCTGGAGGAGCTTGCAAAAATGACCGAGGGATACACGGGCGCGGATATTGAAATATTGGCCAGGGAGGCCGGCCTACTGGCAATGAGGGAAGCGAATGGCGCTGGTGAGGTATCGATGAGGCACTTCATCGAGGCTATGAAGAAGATTAAGCCGTCAATAACGCCGGAGATGATTAAGTTCTACGAGGCTTGGTACGAGAGGATGAAGCAGACATTGGCGCGTGAGAGGCAGAGGGCGCCGACGCTCTATGTGTAGGATTAAAAATAAAACATCCCNNTGAGGCATGAGGAGGCCGGTGCCCGTTGAGGCATTAATAATGGACCTAATTAGGGATAAAGGCGATATGTGGTTTAACGATTTAATGCAGGCCCTGAGGGCTTGGTACCCAGACATCACTGAGAGGGAGGTGTTNNAGTGCGTTGATGAGGCTTGAACTCGGTAGGTTAATAATCGTCCAAAGGGTCGTTAGGAAGGAAGGGGCTACGTACCATATAAGGATCGTTAAGGATTAGGGAAAGAGATATAGAGATCCCCAATCTATACTGACTGGGTTGCAATGGGAGTTACTGAGCTTGGTAAGTTAATACCTGACAATGTTAGAAAAGCCGTTGAATTTACCCAATTATCAAATAGGGTGATCGCCCTCGACGCCTACAACGCGCTCTATCAATTTCTCGCATCAATAAGGCAGCCGGACGGTACACCGCTCATGGACTCCAGGGGGAGGGTAACGAGTCACCTAAGCGGCTTATTGTACAGGACAATAAACCTGCTCGAGAATAGGATATGGCCGATCTACGTGTTTGATGGAAAGCCGCCTGAGGAGAAGGCCCTGGAAATTGCGAGGAGGAGGAAGGTTAGGGAGGAGGCCATGGACAAGTGGGTTAAACTACTCGAGGAGGGTAAGAGGGAGGAGGCTAGGAAGTATGCGCAGAGGGCCTTATTCCTCACCGACGACATGGTCGATGATGCAAAGAGACTATTAAGGCTTATGGGGATACCCGTCGTCCAGGCAATGGCAGATGGCGAGGCGCAGGCCGCCTTGATGGCAAAGGATGGTAAGGCATGGGCTGCGGGCAGTCAGGACTATGATTCGTTAATATTCGGGGCGCCCAGGCTTGTCAGGAACCTAGCCATTACGGGGCGTAGGAAACTGCCAAATAGGGATGAGTATGTCGAGGTTAAGCCCGAGATAATAGAGTTGGGTGAGGTCCTTAAGGCGTTGAAGCTTAGGGATAGGACGCAGTTAATAGACCTCGCAATACTCCTTGGTACTGACCTAAACCCAGACGGCGTGCCTGGCATTGGGCCGCAGAGGGCTCTTAGGCTAATACAGGAATTCGGGGGTCTTGAGAAGCTACTTCAGGGACCATTAAAGAATGCGCAGTTCCCAACGGACCCACTGAAGATACGCGACTACTTCCTAAACCCACCATACAACCCGAATTACAGGGTGGAGTTTGGGCAGCCTGATGAGAGGGGCTTAATTGAGTTCCTGGTTCATGAACATGACTTCAGCGAGGAGAGGGTTAGGAACGCGATTGAGAGGCTTAAGAAGGCCATGAGCAGGAGGAGGGAGTCAACCCTGGACTCATTCTTTGGTTAACCATTGGTGGGTTAAGCTTAAAATAATCAACACCCCCATCACCATGGGCATTTAATATGGAGCCCGCATTATCGATAATTCCCTCAGTGTCGAGCTTGATATCCGGCATCATATCGTCCGCAATCCAATTAATATACTCAATAATTCAATATATACTAACGAGGCCTGAGGTCAACATACCATTCCTATGGCCAATAATAAACTTCCTAAATCACGTACCCGTGATAAACATAATAGTACACCTCATACTTTGGAGGCCGATATTTGACCTACTTATTGTGCCGGGCCTGATCTCAGTAACGATAGCCCTAATCTTCATCATATGGTTCGAGAGGAAGATAACGGCTAAGGTGCAATGGAGGATTGGGCCTCTGGAGGTCTCGAGGAGCATTGGCGGCTTTCTACAGCCCTTCGCGGACCTATTTAGGTACACATTCCAGGAGTTCGTAGTGCCGCAGCAGGCGGATAGGAATTACTTCATACACGCACCCGCGATAGCGTTCATACTATCCACATTACCCATATTCTTCATACCAATTGGGCCGATGCAGGTTAATAACGTTGTTAATGGAATCTACGGAATATACACCGGGTATGACGTATTAATAGCCCTAGCCCTAATAACACTATTCAACGTGGGCATAATACTAATTGGCTGGGCAAGTAATGATAGGTTCACGTACATAGGCACGGTGAGGGAGGCGCTGCTGTACACGGGCTATGAGGTGGTGCTCATACTATCGGCGGTCTCGATACTGATCATTTACGGAACTGCGGACCCCTTCAAGGTAGTTGATTGGCAGGTAACGCACCTGCCAGGGATAATAATAAACCCACTGGCCTTCCTAGCCTTCCTAATAGCAACTCTGATGGCAACCTCGAGGTTTCCCTTCGAAATAGCCGAGGCGGATACGGAGATAGTCCTCGGGCCATACACCGAGTACAGCGGCGTCATATACGGCCTGGTGATGACCATGAGTTACGAAAAACTATACATACTAAGCATGCTAATGGTCCTATTGTTCCTAGATGGGTGGGCGGGGCCATACATACCACCACTTGGTGCCTTATCATATGCAATATGGTTTGGCATAAAAACGTACATCGTAATGATGGTAATGGTATTCACGAGGTCCGTGTACGGCAGATACAGGCCCGACCAGGCACTAAGAATGAGTTGGACATCACTACTTGGGCTGGTAATGGCCGCCCTAATCCTATCCCTCATAATTAAGGTTTTCTAATTATTTTAAATTTAAAAAATGTTTAGTTAAGAATTGGAAATAATGGAATACTTTATGGAAATACCCATTAAGTAGTTAAAGACGTAATCATCAACAACATGATTCACTAACAATTGGACTAACCACTAAATTAATAAGGAGGCTCACTAGGACCCAAGACAATGGTCCTTTGCCCCGTATGTGGTAAGGAGTATGCGAATTCAAGTTCGTTGCTAAAGCATGTTAAATTGAAGAGTAAGTACGACCCAATGCACATGGCCTTTTGGCTGGAGTTCCAGAAATACATGAGTACGCCGAGGGATGACTGGATGATGCTTACTAAGACGGACCTATTCAGGGAATTCCTAAGGGAGAGGGGGCTTCTTTAAAACTATTGGTCAGCACTACATCATTAACTTAACTAATAACCTAATTAATGACGCAGTAATAGCTGTTACGTGGTTAGGAAAGGAACTAGGGAGACTGTTCAGGAAGTACTTGATTATCAATTGAATTGGCCGATCAAGCTGAGGGGATTATCAATTAGGCTTCAGGACAAGTCATACAAAATAACTCAGGAGGTGATTAAGCTATACATCAATGGGTTGATAAGTGGGGACGCGGCCATGGAGATGATAAGGTTGAGTGGCATCCCATTGAGTAGGTACGTGAACTCCAGGAAGTACGTGATTTACGAAGGTAGTGATGAAGTTGTTCAGGAAGTGGAGGACGCAGTAATTGATGAGTTTGAGGAGGTTAGTGATGTTGAGGTTATTGAGGAGGAGTACGTCGGCCAGGGGGTTATTAGGAGGTTGATGGGCGATGATTGATGAATTGATAAGGAGGTACGGCAGGTACATGGGAGGGATAGACTATGAGAAGGTACTGAGCGACCTAGCGAGTGAGGAGGATAGGCTTAGGGAAATAGAGAGGAAG
>DAXY01000047.1:4112-4319 GCA_002506645.1 Vulcanisaeta distributa
AGTTCATAGTCGCTGCGATACCCACGTCACTAATTAAAGGCGCGGGAACATTAAGGAGTGGGCCATTGAGTTTCTATGTAGAAAGTGTGAAGAGGCTAAGGACGAGAGAAAGAGATGAATAATCACTAAACACTTAAGTAGGCTTCACACGCAGGCTTAGGCCATAGCAAATACGCCACGAAAAATTTAAATTTAGCGAGGAGGAGG
>DAXY01000045.1:0-580 GCA_002506645.1 Vulcanisaeta distributa
CAGGAAGAATGTGAGCCATAAAAGTAGGAATGTTAGGAAGAGCGATAGATTCATCCTAAATGTCCCGAACCACATTATTAATGTGAAAACGCCAAATGCGAGGAGCACAAGCCCAATACCTGCCGGTGTTACACTACCGGCTAGGCCTATGGACGTTAGGAAGTACCACTCCCAAAAGGCGCCATATGTAAAGAATGCCAAGGTAGCAAATGTATCGCCCATCCTCCACTCAAGAATTCCAGCCACTAGTTGGGCCAACCCGCCATAAAATGCTGCCAAGCCCACCACAACTCCAACACCACGCATTGATAACAACCCAGCATTAAATACGCTCAAGACCAGCGTGGTTAAGGCAAAGCCCGAAAGCCCTAAGGGGGCTGGATTTGCCAGCTTTCCCTCAGACATACAAACTATATAAGTTTAGGGGTTTAAATTTATTCTTCATAATAAATCATTATGGTAAAACTTATAAAAATGCTTAGCACAAATTAAGTTCTGGTATGTCGGTAACATGGGCTCTACCATTTAGGGAGAAGGTAATACCCGAGGTCGGTAAGGAGAGGGCGGTCGATCCCGAGGA
>DAXY01000045.1:598-1636 GCA_002506645.1 Vulcanisaeta distributa
TGGTCAAACATTGCTAGGGAGCTTGAGTGGTTCAAGCCCTGGGACAAGGTGTTGGTTGCGGATCCGCAGCCGCCGTTTTATAAGTGGTTCGTTGGCGGTAGATTAAATGCGTCGTACCTAACCCTAGATAGGCATGTTAAGGGTGGGCGTAAGAACAAGGTGGCCATTATCTGGGAGGGTGAGCCGGTTGATCAGGGAGGTAACCCGCTTGAGGTTCGTAAGCTCACCTACTACGACCTATGGCGTGAGGTGAATAGGCTCGCGTACGTACTGAGGAATAAGTTTGGCCTTAGGAAGGGCGATACCATAGGCATATACCTACCGATGATTCCGGAACTCCCAATAGCGATGCTGGCGGCCGCGAGGATTGGCGTAATATTCACCGTGGTCTTCAGCGGGTTCACGGCGCAGGCATTGGCGGATAGGCTTAATGATGCCGAGGCCAAGCTAGTGATAACCGCCGACGGCGGGTATAGGCGCGGTAAGGTGATTAGGCTTAAGGACATCGTTGATAAGGCCCTCGAGCAGGCGCCCACGGTTAAGAACGTGATTGTGTACAGGAGGGTTGGGCTCAATGACGTTAATATGGTTAAGGGCAGGGACTACTGGTGGCATGAGGTGATGAGTGACGTGCCCATGAACACCTACGTGGAGCCGGAGCCCGTGGAGAGCGAGCACCCACTATACATCCTATACACGTCGGGCACCACGGGTAAGCCCAAGGGCATTGTCCACGACACGGGCGGGTACATGACGCTACTACACGCGACCATGAAGTGGGTCTTCGATGCAAGGGAGGATGACATACACTTCTGCACGGCCGACATTGGCTGGGTCACTGGGCACAGTTACATAGTATTTGGGCCACTCCTTGAGGGCATGACCACGATATTGTATGAAGGCGCGCCCGATTACCCCAATCCAGATCGTTGGTGGGCAATTGTCGAGAGGTATGGGGCAACAATACTCTACACATCCCCCACGGGAATAAGGACGCTGATGAGGTTTGGCGATGATTGGGTTAAGAGGCATGACCTA
>DAXY01000045.1:1683-2705 GCA_002506645.1 Vulcanisaeta distributa
GGAGAAGGTGCCCTTCGGCTCGACCTGGTGGATGACGGAGACGGGGGGCATATTAATATCGCACGCGCCAGGCCTAGCGCTAGTCCCGCTTAAGCCAGGCACCAACGGACCGCCACTGCCCGGCATCGATGCTGATGTGGTTGATGATAACGGAAACCCAGTCCCACCCGGCCAGAGGGGTTACTTAGTGATTAGGAAGCCCTGGCCCGGCATGCTATTGACGATTTGGAAGGACCCCGATAGATACGTTAAGACTTACTTCGGTAAGTTCCCTGGAATGTTCTATGCCGGTGATTACGCGGTTAAGGATGAAGACGGCTACTTCTGGATACTCGGTCGTGCGGACGAGGTCATTAAGGTGGCTGGCCATAGGCTTGGTACGTATGAGCTTGAGTCAGCCCTTATACAGCACCCAGCCGTGGCCGAGGCAGCCGTGGTTGGCGTGCCAGACCCAGTGAAGGGCGAGGTCCCCGTGGCCTACGTCGTCCTAAAGCAGGGTTACCAACCCTCTGATCAATTAAGGGCTGAGTTGAATAATACCGTTAGGGAGCTCGTGGGCCCAATAGCCACGCTATCCAACATATTCTTCGTAACCAAATTACCAAAGACGAGGAGCGGCAAGATAATGAGGAGACTCGTAAAGGCCGTGGTCACGGGCCAACCACTGGGTGACGTAACGACACTTGAGGACGAGGCCAGCGTTGAGGAGGTTAGGAAGGCGTATGAGGAGTTTAAGGCCGAGATTGAGAANNTAGGTGGTTAAATAATCATCAATGGGATGCCATTAGCGATAAAAATAATAGAAGGTCCATTAATAATTTATTTATAATTCAAATGATAATTCATACATTTATATTTATTGATCTCATGGGCTAAATTACCTCTAAATAATGTTATAATATAATGATGGTGAGTAAAACTTTTAAGGACATATGATTGATCTTATTTCATGCCAAAACCCTTAACTGGAGGGGGTATATCAAAGGCGGCGTTGATTGGAATAATAGTGGTGGTAGTGATAG
>DAXY01000045.1:2888-3078 GCA_002506645.1 Vulcanisaeta distributa
GGTGACGTGGAATGGTAGTGATTATATGCATGTTGTTCCCATGCTTGCCACTAACTGGACTGTGAGCCCTGACTATAAGCATTACATATTCACCCTTAGGCAGGGCGTGTACTTCACCGACGGCGAGCCATTTAATGCCACCGTGGTATGGTTCAGCCTCTACAGAACAATAATCATGGGACAAGGACCA
>DAXY01000023.1:0-1363 GCA_002506645.1 Vulcanisaeta distributa
AAAAACGATCATGTTATACATTATGTAGAGGGTCCTAATTGCAGGTGGTTTATTAAGTCCATACGCATTCTCCAATTCCGTCATTAATTGCGTTTGCAATTGCTGTATCTGTGTTGAGTTGTAATGACCATGAAGCATTAGATTCATTATTATGGATTTCGTCTCCATCATTATCTCATCCTTAAGTATCTTTGATGCAGGGCCAGCCAATGCGAAGGAGATTACGAAGAGTACTATAAATAGCAAAACAACTAACGTTACCGCCCTAACAGCAAGCGTCCTCGCAAGACCCATCAAGCTTGAAGAAACCTCCTGCGATATTTAAATCTTACTAACATTATGTAGCACAATCTAGAATATTTATAAGTAAAGAATTTTAATTTTAATTCTCGTTTTACAGAACCAATTATCTCCTCCTCCTAATAGCTAGCCATGCGCCAACTGCAACTATAATTATAACTATAATCACTATTATAGCTATTAATAGTGTTGTGCTTACTGTCGGTACCTTCTTAGGTGGTGGGGGCGGAGGCGGTGGAGGCGGTGGTGGAGGCGGTGATACTGTTAGTGATGTTACGTACTGCACAGGTATCGTCACGATATTGGTGAATGCATATAGCAGTAACTCATAGGTACCTGGTGTCAGCGTCGCAGTTACATTCCTTGGTATTGTTATTGTTAATACACCTGGAGTTGTTGATGATGCAAACGTTTCATAGACTATTTGCCCAGTGGCTGGATTAATCAAATACGCATAAGCCTCCGGGTTACCAACAGCGCTTATACTTACCGTTATCGTGGCTGTGGTGTTAGCGGTTATTGTTGATGGGGATACTGAGGATATGCTTGGTATTAAGCTCGTCGGTGGCGTCGTAACGCCCAACTTAACGAAGACCTGGTTAAACCAATACGTGTAGTTATATGGATAACCGTTCCACCTCACTAGTATTGCTGATTGCGGCGTTACCGTGGTTATGCTCTTGAGTATGTATGGACCATTACTAATCCAGAAATTACCATATGTATTGTAGAAGTTCAACGCATCCTCATAGTCCTGAATCGCGGTGGCCGTTGCGTTTGGCCCTAGGAAGTTATAACCGTTAATAATAGCCCATGAACCATTATCCCAAATATACCCAGTCTTAATCCAATCCTGCAATACACTAGCTAGGTACTGGTTAAACGTTGGCGATCTAAAGTCCGCCTGCGGTATNNTCAGTGACTGGGCTTCACCACTCGTGAATGCGTACTTACCCTGCTGGTATGCATAAAACTCAAGGGCTAGATCAACCCACGGATTGGCGAATGTTGGGAAGCCTGGTGCGTAGTAGGCAGCTACGAAGTTGGGGTCTGGGAACCAGTA
>DAXY01000023.1:1463-1681 GCA_002506645.1 Vulcanisaeta distributa
GGCAAGGTCGAACCATGTGTAGTAATAGAATATTATGTCGGCCATGCTTATTGGCTGGCCATCCTGCCAGTACTGACCAAGCCATGTACCATTGAAGTATAGGTAAACAATCGACTTAGCATACTGTCCAGGCCCAACGTCCTGCCACTTCTCAGCAGTTGCATTCCAAACGACTGCGTTGGGCGGTACTGGGAATATTGCCGAGCCATTCGGGCTTA
>DAXY01000023.1:1758-1982 GCA_002506645.1 Vulcanisaeta distributa
TCTATTGAAACGAACCAACCGAAGTTATTCCACGGGAACTCACTAACGTGGAACATACCCACATTAAGCACGTTGGGATGCGTCGTCGAGTATGCAAACTTAATGCCAAGGGGCCACTCAAGGCCGAATATGCTGGGCATCCAATTAGTGAGGTTCTGTATTGGGTATGGGAATGTCGCTGCCACTAGCCATACCCTAACCGCCTGCTGGAAGCAATCATAAAG
>DAXY01000023.1:2020-2186 GCA_002506645.1 Vulcanisaeta distributa
TGGTTAATGTGTCAATTGTTGAGTTACTGTATTGCCAGTAGCCAGTAACGCCCCAACCAGGCATGTTGCCAGTCCATGATGCGCAGAATGATGCACCAGCATAGGTATCCCAGGGCTCTGGATATATTGTCCAAGCCTCGGTGTATATCTGCCACTCCATTTGTGC
>DAXY01000023.1:2292-4635 GCA_002506645.1 Vulcanisaeta distributa
GAATATTATTGTGACGGGCTGTGGGGTAGTGCTATTGGGTGGTATGTAGTACCACTTACCGTTCATGTACAGTATTCTGCCGATCCATGGGTTGTACATTCCGTCGAAGTTCGGCGTCGTGTTTATTGCCTGGAAGAGGGCGAAGATTGATTGATTAACGTAGGTTGGGTCGTAATGTATATTGGCCTGAACAATCATTGGTTGGATAAGGAGTTGGCTATCTATTGCGAATGGCCCTGGCCAATCATACANNAAGACCTGGGTAATTATTGCGTGCCTATCAACTAGGTAGTTCATTAGGAACCTGAATTGCCAGTAGGCGAATGGGTTGAAGGTGGTATTGCTTGGGTATGGGTTGAAGAGTAGGTCGTAGCCGGAGGTTATTGATGGGCTAACCATCTGTATGCCGGGTGTAGTACTTAGTTGTGATAATACGTCGGGCGGTAGCGCAAATGGGTTTAGGTAGATGTCTATCCTGCCCGATGTGAAGTATTGCACAGCCTCGGTAGGAGTGACTTCGTATATATTTACTGTTGATGGCATTGTTTGTTGCGCATTAGCAACAAAACCTACCATCAGTATGGTTGCGATTAGGGTTGCCGCCATAAGTATGGATACGTAGTTTTTCATCCTCCTTTGTCTCGGCATATCATACAATCTTGAATTAGGTTTTTAAACTTTTCCATGTATATTAATTATTGATTCTGTGAATCCAATTATTAATAATGCAATTACTAATATAAATAATATTGTGAGTATAATTGTTAATACATTAATAATTTCAGGCCTATAAATACCAATAATAGTAACTTGCCCTCTACCCATTGATGCTAAATTAAGGTTGGTTATTGTCGTGAAGTTCAATTCCCTTAATTGATAAGGACCCAGATCTATCACGTAATGAAGTACTAGTGTTATGTTGGTTTCAGGTATCCACTTAATTATGGTTATGTTCGTACTTAAATTACTATCATTTGTCCTTAATATAATGAATACTATCTCAGACGGGTTCACGGTAAATGAGCCATTGAGGGCGGGCCCACTGTAGTAATAATGAATATGAAATGGATTTAGTATTATGTATATGGCCAGTATAATCGTGGCTATACCAATGATGTATGCGGCAATTATGAACCTATCTCTAAGGATTTCACGAATCATTACAAAACACTTAATTTTACACCTTAAGCTTTNNCTCTTCTCCAATGTCTCCTGGCTGGGTTTGTTAGGACTCTCCTATCGGTCTTTGCGGTCACCCAAATCGGTGGCGCCCTATTTGACTTATTCGCAGACGCGAGCCTCAACTTCCTACCCAGTGGTTTGTTCCTGGCCATGCTAATCACCTATACCTTATCCTGAACTCCCTATGGGTCTGCTTATAAATTGTTTCCAGTATCCTCTTTAGGTCCTCGTCGGTGATGGGTACCCTAATCCTGCCCGACTGGGCCAGCGTAATTAGTTGCTGCTCAAGGGCCTCAACAAGCTCCGGCTTAACAACCCTTAGGTTGTCGAGCCTCTCCCTAGCCTCTGGGGTCAGTATTACCCTGAGCACGGCCCTCCTCTGGGCAGCCAATTCCTGCCTCTTCCTCTCCTCCTCAATTTGCCTCTGAAGCTCCTGAAGCTTCCTCTGCCTAATCGCCTCAAGCTCGTCCTCGCTCATTCCCTGCCCACCCCCTGCACCTTCCTCCTCGTCATAATCCTCATCAATAGACATGACATGGCAAAGCACAGCGCGCCCTTTATTAACCTTAAACCCTCATAACAGCACGTTGGGTTGAAATCACCCGCCGGTTGTCCTTGGGGTTAGGTACTTGGCCAGTTCAGGCCTTTGCTTGGCTAATTCCTTGAGTATGTTCAGTGCCAACTTATCGAGTAATGACCTGCCCTGCGGCGTTATCACCCTACCCTCCTTTGTCCTGGCCACTAGCCCGGCAGCCTCGAGTTGGTGGAGTATATTCCTAATAATTGCACCACCAGCCTTCCTAGTCCTCTCGCTCCTAACCGCAACACCCACCTTAGCCCTATAACTAAATGCCATCCTTAGGCTTCCGAGGCCCACGGGGCCGTTTAGGTACACCTTCCTCAGTATTGCCGCGGCCCTGACGTACCACCAATCCTCCTGCATTGGCGGCCTATCCTTATTAGGGCCTGTCTTAACGAATAACGCCCATTCTGGCGGCTTGATCTGCGGCACATTCTCCTTCAAGTACCTGGCCAACTCCTTAATCAATAGGTCCGCAGGTACGTCCTTGACACTGACCAAGGCCGATCGGGAGTACGAGGTGGTTAGGGTTAATAAGCATTTACTCGGCGTAGTCGAGGATAAAATTGCTCGAGGCTTTA
>DAXY01000023.1:4717-4851 GCA_002506645.1 Vulcanisaeta distributa
CGGGGTCGACGGCCGCTAGGCTCCATCACTGAGCTATGCAGGTTATTCAGTATTTGGTAATCGATATTATTAAGTGGGGAGGGTCCCAATGACGTGGTTTCGAAGACCGATGCCGCATTGATGGTTCAGAAGAT
>DAXY01000023.1:4987-5397 GCA_002506645.1 Vulcanisaeta distributa
GGGGTTTATTGATTGATGATTAGAAGGATTAATAAATAGGTTGTTCTGCGGGTTTGTGCAATATGGCCATTAAATTCTGCCCAAGGTGTAGAAGTATAATGGTTCTAACGAAGAAGGATGGGAGGACAATTTGGAGGTGCCCAAAGTGTGGTTATGAGGAGGAGGCCAATACCGCTAATTCGAAGCTTGTGGAGAGGACTACATTGGCGAGGAGGGATGATAAGCCAATAGTGCTGACGAAGTCCGGCGAGGAGGCACTTCCTAAGGTTAGGAAGACCTGCCCAAGGTGCGGCTATGAGGAGGCCTACTTCTGGGTCCAGCAGACCAGGGCCGCTGATGAGCCGCCGACGAGGTTCTACAAATGCGTTAGGTGCGGCTATGTATGGCGTGAGTATGAGTAAGGGCGTAAT
>DAXY01000023.1:5443-6204 GCA_002506645.1 Vulcanisaeta distributa
GAGGTTAAGATAACCTACCCAGACGCTAGGGAGTTTTCGCAAATAATAGACGCAATATCGGCGTTGATTGAGGAGGCGAGCTTCACATTGGCAAGTGATGGACTTAAGCTTAGGGCCCTGGACCCCTCGAGGACTGCCATGATCGACCTGCTAATACCCAGGGAGGCCTTTGAGGAATTCCCGGAAAGCCTGAGTGAGGAGGTTAGGATTGGGGTGAATTTTGACGATTTTAAGAAATTGCTAAGGAGGATTAAGAAGGGTGATAAGTTGGGTGTGGAGGTTAGCGAGGGCAAGCTTAGGGTTAAACTCGTCGGTAAGGCCTCGAGGACCATGACCCTGCCTCTAATCGACATCGGCGCCGAGGAACTACCAACACCGAAGGTTGTGTATACGGTACTTGCCAAGGTCTCAAGTGATGCGTTGAATGAGGCGCTTAAGGATGCCGACGTCATAGCAGATGCCGTTAAGTTCGACGCTAAGGATGATGGCCTTTACGTGTCGGCAAGCAGTGATAAGGGCGATGTGGAGGTTAAGTTTGAGAAGGAGGGTGAGGTGATGTTTGAGTACGACCTCAAGGAGCCGGCCACGGCCAAGTACAGCCTCGATTACCTAGTCGATACTGTATCGAAGGCGTACAGGATAAGCGATATCGTCACGATAGAGTTCGCGACGCAAAAGCCCATTGCCTTGACGTTTGAGATACCAATGGGCGGTAAGTTGACGTATTACATAGCGCCAATGATTGAGTAATTACGTATCAC
>DAXY01000023.1:6267-13511 GCA_002506645.1 Vulcanisaeta distributa
GCTTCATTGATTTAGTTAAGGTATTGTTTAGGAATTACTATAGGGGTGTTGATCTATCGGAAATTAGTGAGTTGGAGAGGAGGGAGTTTGGTTTTCAATTCTTCGATAAGGAGGGGATGATTAGGCATGTGGGGTTTAGGAATAGTGATGAGTTGAGGCACTACCTCGTTAATAACGTTCCTGCCCACGCATATTACTCATCAGCCCTCTACAACGACCCAGCTAACCCGGACATGGATTCCAAGGGTTGGCTTGGCGCCGACCTGATCTTCGACATAGACGGTGATCACTTACCGACGCAGAGCTGCCAAGGCGTTGAGTTGATGACCCTCGAGTGCCTGGGTGACGCGACCGAGGAGGTGAATAAGCTCATTGACTTCCTCATTGAGGACTTCGGTTTTTCGGACTCGTCAATTAAGATATTCTTCAGCGGCCATAGGGGCTATCACGTACATATTGAGTTACCTGACGTTCGCGGTTTAACGGATGAGGAGAGGAGGGAAATAATTGACTACCTACTCCTGAGGGGTTTCGATATTGGGCGTTTGATAAGGGGTAATACCGTACTCATTGACGCCAGGTTGAGGGGTATCGGTGGTAGGTTGGCTTCATTAATCCATGAGTTGGACCCAGAACTCCTCAATAGCCTCGGCGGTAGGAGGAGGTTGAGTAAGCACTTAATTCGAAGGCTTAGCTCGTTAAATCCCGTAATTAGTGAGCGCCTTTCTACGCATATAGACGAGGTGGTCACAATGGACGTACATAGGCTCATTAGGATGCCCAATTCACTCCATGGTAAGACTGGGCTTAGGGTCGTTAGGATAAGCCCAAGTGATTTGGAGAGGGGTGCCGAGTTCGTGATTGATAAGGCGATACAGTTTAGGAGGGGCTCATTGACGTTGAGGCTCATTAAGGGACTCCCTGTTAGGAGGGTCTTGGGTGAGGACGTCGGCGGCGGGGAGGGAGGCATTATTAAGGTGCCTACATACATTGGGATTTACCTGGTAATGAGCGGTTGGGGTGAGGTAATTGATTAGTGATGTGCTTAGGAAATTGATGGAATTCGCAAAGCTGGAGGCGGGTAGTGAGGATATTCAGAGGCCGCCCTTCGAATCATATGCCCAGTTGATACGGGAATTGAATAGTAGGCTTTCGGTTAGTGGCGGTGTGCTTGATAAGGAATTGATTGAATCAACGATGAACATGGTCAGGGAGGCAATAGCCATACTCGTTAGGAGGAGGATCGAGAAGATAATGAGGTATTACCAAGCCGGTAAGGAAATACCCCAGGACGCATTACTCCCGGAGGAGAGGAGGTTCATAATGCCGCTCCTGGAGCTTAGGGTCGCGGAGACGCCCAGGGGTGAGGCCCAGGGCCTCGCCATAGTGTCGTTTAAGAGGGGATTTCCAGTGCTCTATAGCGTTCGCCTAGTGGCCATAGGCCCGTTTTCGCAGTTCGACATTGCGGCGATACCTAGGAGTGATGCTGAGGAGCTCCTTCGTAGGGGCGTTATCGAAATAGTCCGTTGAACTTAACGGGGGTAAAAGTATAAAAGGGCTTCACCCCCGTGATTACTTCGTGAAGTTCCCAAAGGTTGTTAGGGTCTATTGCCCAAGGTGTAATGCCTACACGGAGCATACGGTGACTATCTACAGCCATGGGAAGAGGAGGGACTTAGCAGAAGGGCAGAGGAGGTACTTGAGGAAGCTTAAGGGCTATGGCTCGAGCAGGAAGCCCAAGCAGAAGAGGTTCGCGAAGACCACGAAGAAGATAGTCGTTAAGCTTCAGTGTAGGCAGTGCGGATACGTAACGATGAAGACTGTTGGTAGGCTTAAGAAGCTCGAGCTCGCCGAGACCAGGTGATTGCGATGCCCACGAACTGGCGTTCAGTCCTTGTTCCAAGGCCCAGGTCCAGGTTTCTCAGAGTCCGGTGCAATAACTGCGGTAATGAGCAGGTCGTCTTTGATAGGCCGGCCATGGTGGTTAGGTGCCTAGTCTGCGGTAATGTCCTCATAGAGCCGACCGGCGGCAAGGGCAGGATCGTCGGAGCCACGGTGGTCGCGACGTACGAATAGTGAAATCGATGAAAAAGTATAAATTGCGTAATTAATCCTCCCTCAACCAATGAGTAGGAAAGAGGAGAAAGTGGACGATATTAGGAAGAACGTCTTATCAGTGAGGATCGCCAGGAAGGAACTACCCGACATTGGGGAGTTGGTCATCGGCACTGTATATAGGATATTGGAGCATGGCGCATACGTGCTCCTGGATGAGTATGGAGGTATTGAGGCCTATGCGCCAATTAATGAGGTCATTCAGTCGTGGTTCCACGACATCAAGGATTACCTAAGGCCTGGCCAGAAGACCGTATTCAGGGTTATTAGGGTCGATGCCCGCAGGAAGTTGGTTGACGTATCGCTTAGGAAGGTTAAGGATGAGGAGAAGAGGGAGAAATTAGCTAAGTGGAAGAGGACGCTTAGGGGTGTGAAGCTCCTGGAGCTCGTTGCAAAGAAATTGAATATCCCACTCGACAAGGCGCTGCAGGACTTCGGCTGGAAGCTCGAGGACTACTACGGAGACTTCCTATCAATCTTCGAGAACGTGGCCAAGTACGGCCCCAATGACTTGAGGAAGTTGGGCCTCAGTGATGATGTTATTGACGCAATCACCGAAATTGCCAAGGAGAGGGTTGAGATCGAACCCGTGGAGATCTCCGGAATCATTAGGGTAATTAGTATCAGGCCCGACGGCGTGAAGCACGTTAGGGAAGTACTTCTCAAGGCCATGGAGTTGGCTAAAAAGGAGGGCGCTGAGGGTGTCAGGATATACACAATAGGCCCTCCCAGGTATAGGATAGACATTATGGGTAAGGACCCGAAGAAGCTTGAACAAGTCCTTAAGGACCTGGTCAACCTAGTGACTACGGAGATTAAGAGGAGGGGTGGTGAGGCGAGCTTCACGAGGATAGGGGAGTGATCATGGACTCAATAATGAGGAGGTGCAGGAGCTGCGGCAGGTACACGCTGAGGAAGGATAAGTGCCCATACTGCGGCGGCGAGCTTGAGGTGCCACACCCACCCAAGTACTCGCCGGATGATAAATATGGTAGGTATAGACTGATTATGAAGATAACGAGCGGCAGAATTAGGCTAAGCCCAGACGTTATGAATGCCATACTCTCGGGAAAACCGAGCATAAAATCTAATGGGCTACCGCGATAACGTTTGATTGCGCGCCAACGACTCCAACACGCTGTAATTGATCTTGTAAATTATTACCCAACCATACGGCCTAGAGACATAGACCAACTGGGCCCAGGGCGGCGGCTGCAGTAGGTAGTACCAGGGCGTTATTGGCCCGCTATAGCCAGGTATGCCAACGTACGTTAATTTAAACGATGTGGCATTCACGCTAGGCATTATCGTTGGCACGCCCTCGAATACCCAGTAGGCCGGCATGTCATTTATGGTGCACATGGACCACACCAAGTACGACGAGCTAACCACCTCCGAGTTAAACATTAGGCTGTAGAGTGTTACGTTGTATGCTGCGTAGTACGTGTTGTTGGCGTATGGTACGTAAATTACTGACGTGCCCAGTAGCGCGGTTGTGATGAAGTGATTAGATATGTAGTTGTTTGAGTAGCCGGCTATCCTAGCCATCCAGTAGCTCTTGGCGAAGTCCCCACCAGCTGGGTATTCCGGTATGAGCACACATACTGGTCCTAAGCCATAGTTCGTCAAATTCACGGGAAACGCGGTGTATGGTTCGAAGATTAGTATGTACTGCGGGTCGTGAAGTTCATTCAATTTCTCCAAAACCCCAGCGTAATTGTATGGGTTGGACATGAAGAAACTGCCTATTAGGGCTATTTGCGTACTATTCACTGTGGAGTTATCCGCAAGGCTCGTCCTATTCCCTATGACGGCTATCCAATAGCCGTAATCCCACCATGAAAGCACCGTGGCGTTTGGTGGTGTATTATACGCGAGCCACTGGAGCGCATCAAGCCAGTCGGGCGTTGGATATGGCGGCGATACGGTACTAACTATTTGTTGGGGCATTATGGACATTGAGAGGGCCGGCTGTATATTAACTATCAGCGCTATTGCCAGGACAACACCGAGTAAGGCCGCTATTGATAAACCAACCAATACCCTCCTATTGAGGGCGAGCTCCGTGAGTTTCACGAAGCCATAGGCCGTGGCCGGTACCCAGAAGAGGCCGAGCAGCATGAATAGCCAAACCTCGGAGGATGCGAAGTACGCCGCGGCCAGGGACCCTAAACCAATTAATACTGCTGGGAGTGATAGTGACATTACGGAGAGGAGTATTGCGTATGCGACGAATGGTATTGTTATTGAGACGTTGTACATGCTCTGCTGAAGCGTCGATGGGGAGTGCTCGGCGACGCTCTGCACAATGGCGCTCCTCGCAATGGGTGCCAGGGCCCCGAGGAATTTACCGCCAATTGCGGTGAAGCTCAGCCCAACGGCTGCCACGATTAACACGGCAATGGCTATTAGGAAGTACTTAACTACGGGCACCATGATCCTTGGGTACCTTGGATATAACTTAATTAGGGCATAGGCAATTATTGAGAATAGTAGGGCCGCATTGGCGACACCGCCCATTCCGGATACTAACGTGTGGAATCCGTACCTGGGAGTTATCGCCACGAAGGCTGAGAACCCTAGGTCGGTGATTACGTAGGTTATCACGAGCCTATCTATGGTGAATGGGAGACTTTGCCCCCTGGCTATCCTAATGAGTAGGTACAGTAGGACTATTATGGTGAATAGGCCGTAGAAGTTCCATAGGAATACGTAGGAACCCCATATCCACGTTGTTACCCCATTAAATATTGCCGAGAGCACTGCGAAGATTATCCAGTAATTATCCCTCCTGACCAGGGACTCGATGTAGAAGGCAATGCCTAGGGTTGCTATGAACTGGAATATCGGTTCCGCCGCAAACCAACTTGCCGTACCCCTCTGCAGGAACATGGTGGTGAATACGGACCACAGCGCCGCCAATAGGCCAACGTACTTTCCACCAAGTCTATAGCCGAGGTAGAACATCGCCGGGACCACGGCAGCATTCGCTATTGCGGGCAGTAAAATGACTGATTGCAGTAGGTCGAAGCCGAGGTGCGACAATACCTTGTACGCAAGCACTCCAAGCCAGGAAATGCCCGGCGATAGTATTATCGTCCAATTAACGCCCCATGGGTACCAGAAGTGCGTGAATATCACGCCATCACCCTTATGGAGCCACCAGAGGAGCCCCTTGATTGTTCCATACTTAAGCATTTGCTCGGCCATGAAAAACCTTATGTATGGGTCGAACTCATTTATGTACCAGCCATATAGGAGTACGGGGTAAAGCCTGAGGTAGTAGGCGAGCAGCGTGAATGACGCCACTGCCGAGAGCATGGCTACCCATTGCGTGATCCTAACATCCAACGGCACCGAGGGCGTAACTTGCGTCGCCGTCTCTACCCTAGCCTTACCAACGGACTTTACCTTACTCATTACGGCTTGGTTAAATAATCAATTTAAAAGTATTTTTCACAGACAGAGCCGTGGGATTGAATTTAGTAACGGCACTTCCCAAGGCTTTCCTCAAGGGGTCCGCCTGTAATACCGGGCAGTGCCGTGACCCATTAATGCGAGCCCATTAATGAAATACCGACCAATAGGTAAAATCCATAACCAACCTAGACGGCGCGGAAGACGGCTTGATGGCAGCCTCACGATCAGCGATGATGCAACGCTCAATTCACGGTGTTTAACGATGGATGAGGATGGGGCAAGGCATGCACCGCGTATGAATATTCACGGGGTACTTAATGCGGCGCCATAGAGCCCATGAACGGGCATCGGTTACGTATCGTAGTGGCATGGGCCAACCACGATAAAGCCGAAGGAAGAGGCGAGGCTAGGTCTCACAACAAGGGTATTAAGTATCTGATCGAAACCCAATACTATAGCTACAGTGGGTTATGAACATTAAAATTAATAAAAGTAAGCATTATTTGAATCACGGCCCCGTAGCTCAGCATGGATAGAGCGGCGGCCTTCTAAGCCGTAGGTCGTGGGTTCAAATCCCACCGGGGCCGCCAATTTCGCAATCAATTCTCCATAATCAGCCATATAGGGTTTGGAACTACGGTAACGCACTTATTGGTGGCCATTTTCATAAGGTTTATAAGTTGGTTTAGTAATTGAAGGTGCCATAGACATATGGTAGATTACGCACTAATGGTCCTCATTTCAATTGCGTAACTAAAAATGAGGGGCCACATGACCTATGCGCGATCCTTAGTACATGAACGTGATGCGCCAACGAGACTCTCGCTGCTGGTCTTTTAAGCACGTACACTAATTATTTTTCGTGCCCCTCAGGGATGCGTTTCGCGTTTATTGAAGGAGGATGAGGTCTTTAGTATGCTGTCATGACTTCAGGGAATATGGAGCGCTGACGGTAGATAAATTGGTGGGCCTTGCTCACTTATGTACTTACGTAGTGCGGGTAATACTCTATGTTATTATTAGTGCCATGGATGATGCTACGTACTCAGGATTTGTTGGTAATGCGAAAAATACCGCCCTCCTAAGTTGGTAGGGCTTTAAAACATGGTCATGGCCCACTCGCCTCATTAAATAGTTTATTGACCAGGGAGAAAACCCTCTCAGCATCATTAAGTGCTTTCTCGGCATCGATCCTCGTGTATAATTCCTCAGGAGGTATGCCGCTCTCCTCATCACCATACATCGAAAACTCCCCCTCCTTCCTTAGGCTCCTCGATATTGACGCCAACTCATCAATGTACTCCTGGAACCACCCGGGAAATCTACTACGTACCCTCCTAAGCACTGGGCCGACGTCATGCCACCTCGGCGGCTCCACGCCGACAATCCTCAACGCGGCCTTAAGCAGGAGCTCAACGGCCTCTTGGCATTGCCTAACCACGTATGGGTAATTACCGCCGTCCAAGGCCTCTCTCGCATGTCTCAACCTCTCAACAGCCTGGTTTATGTATGACCTCGCCATCTCTAGGTTATTCAATCTCAATCACCTCCCCAAACCTGTAATCCCTCTTGAGGACCCAGTACCAGGCCTTATCACTAACCCAAACCCTCATTGCCCCAAGTTCCCTCAACCTATTAATTACCCTCATGAGCACCCCCTCGAAGAAGCCATCCCTATCATACACAATCACGGCATCCTCAGTCATGTC
>DAXY01000023.1:13586-13895 GCA_002506645.1 Vulcanisaeta distributa
CTGAATCTCATCCTCAGCCCTCTCGAACAGCCTAATCCTATCGGACATCGGCTTCGGCAAATCCTCGAAAATAACCAACATGTCGATATCACTGTCCCTACGTGGATTGCCCCTCGCAACACTGCCGTAAATTATGAGTGAAACCAAGTTATCACCGTATAACCTAATCAATGAGTTAAGTAGGTTCTGAATAACGGATCTGTATGGCTCCTTAATGGAATCAAGGCCTCTCCTAAACATGGTGAATCAAACCCAACATGGTTAATCCACGGATTAAATTTTTAGTTCTAACGCCCTAACTTAGGCGAA
>DAXY01000119.1:0-2989 GCA_002506645.1 Vulcanisaeta distributa
TCACCATTCTACCCTCCTTAAACCTACTCAACCTAAAGATGTCCTTAAACGTCCTCATCCTACCGTACTTAATCAATTCCGTAACCATTAAGGCGAAGGCTGGGGCAAGCTTGAAGCCATGACCGCTCAACCCAGCGACGATTATTAAGCCCTTAATTGGCTCATCGATTATGGGCATCCAGTCCGGCGTCACGTCATATAGACCCCTCCAACCACCCAGGTACTTCGCGTTCACTAACCAGGGCATTCTCCTGGCGGCGTTCTCCATAACGTTAACGGCATAGTCGAACTCAGGCTCAGCCAATGGGTTAAACGTATCTGGGTCCTGCCAAGTATCCTCCGGTGGGTATAGTAGGCCCATTAGGCCATTGCTCGAACCCTCAGGCCTTATATAGAAGTTATTCGTATAGTCAAACACGTTGGGTAAGGACCTACCCACGTCAACCCTGACTACTCTCTCAATAATGTTCCTTATCGGTAGGTTCAATTGAGGTATCACCCTTTGAGTCCACACGTTCGTGGCAACCACGTAGTGATCCGCCTTAACTACCTCGCCCTTACCAACAAGCCTAACGTCGACGGCCTCATCATCCTCGACCCGCACCTGGGCCTCATCAATGATTAACTCGACACCCAATTCCCTGGCCCTAGCCATTACCGTGTTTGTGTATAGGCTGGTGTCGGCGTAGCCCGCGTCCTCCTCGTATATTCCAACCTCATTGCTAGCCACATCCGCATTAAGCAACTCATGAACCTCATCACCACTTAAAAACCTGACATTAGCGCCAATCCCACGGAGCATTTCGAATGTACGTCTCATGCCATCCACGTCATTACCAATGACTATTAAGCCCGTCCTTGTGAATACGTTGACGCCAAACTCCCTTTCGAAGTTCATGAAGAATTCATGGCTGTAATGCGACATCCTGGCCACATCCTCATTAGCGTAGTAGCTCCTCACAAGGCCCAGCGAGTACGCGGTCATCCCCTGGCCAACGCCACGCCTATCAACGACCAAAGCCCTAAAGCCCTCCCTAGCCAGGTAATAGGCTATCGTAGCTCCCGTGGAACCTGCGCCAACCACCACGACATCGTAAACCCCACCCATGGTAAGCCCCAACACACTCTGGGGAATTGATTTATAACTAGTACGCAGCCGACATTGAATAACATGGTAATCGCGTGCACGAGGGATTGTTACGACACGTGCATATTCGACGAGAACTACAGGCCGCTCAATATATTCCCCATCAACGGCTTCACGTGCGCCAGGGGTAGGGCTGACCTAGTTAGGAATGAGAGAAATAGGGTGGCTGGAGCCTACATAGACGGTAGGGAGGTTACTATTGAAGAGGCTATTAAGTACGTGGCCAAGCTATTCAGGGAGGTTATAAAGAGGGACCCGGCCAGGATACTACGTACGGATTATGACGGTAACCAAGGGCTCCTGACCTGGTACTTCCCAGACAGGCTCTTTAATGTCATTGGTGCCTCACAGACTGATAGGTCGATATGCTCTGCGGAGGGTCATGCGGCCATTAAGGCCCATTACGGCTCAAGTATGGGTGCCCTGCCCGAGGAGTTCACCAGGTACGGGGCTGCCGTGTTCTGGGCATTCCCTGCCAGTGTATCTGCACCGCACATATGGGCCCTATTCATTAGGAAGTTCAGGGTATCAATTGACGTCAGGCTCAGCGACACCGCTAGGAAGTCGAATAAGGCAGTAATTGTTAGGCCTGGTACCGACGTGTACCTCGCCATAGGCATTATCAAGGTTTTAATTGAGGAGGGACTTGTCGAGGGTAAGGTCAAGCACCTCGAGGAGTTGGCCAACTACGTTAGGAGCTTTTCACTTGAGTACCTGTCGAGGATTAGCGGTGTCTCTATCAATGATATTAAGTGGCTCGCTGAGTTTTATCATGATTATAAACCATTGACCCTCATCGGCTTTGCCCTTGGTCGTTCCTTAAATGGTGGTGATGCCATCGGCATGATCTCGTTAATCCCAGCCCTAGTAGGCCTAGAGAGAGGTTACTACTACTCGAATTCTTTAGGTTGGGGAGTGGATTTCGACTACCTCAGGGGCCTTCATATGGCTAGGTCGTCGAGGGTCATACCCATGGCCGAGTTTGGGGATTATATTGAACGTGGCGAGTTCGACATAGTTTATGTTTGGAATGAGAATCCCGTGATTACCCTACCAGGTGGTGATAGGTTAATCGAGGCAGTTCGTGAAGGCAGGGTTACATTGATAGTTCATGATCCATACTGGTCAGAAACGGCTAAGATGGCGAATGTCGTGATTCCCGCGGCAACATTTCTTGAGAAGTACGACGTGGTTTACAGCTATTGGCATGATTACTTGGTCTATAATGAACCCATTAAGCCGCCCAGGGGTGTAACTGAGGTTGATTTAATGCATAAACTGGCTAAGGAGCTCGGGATCACGCACCCACTGCTTCTTGAGGATCCCTGGGATGCCGTGGACAGGGCAATAAGGCCTACCGGCGTTACATTGGAGGAGCTTAGGGAGAGGAAGGTCGTTAAGGTGAGGCCGAGGTACCTACCCACCAATGAGCCCGATGCACTTCCGCTGCCTAATCCCGTGGAGCCCAGTGAGTTAGGCGCTGATGAGGTTCGCCTGGTCTTTGCCTCACACCCGCTTTACACCAATACGCAGTTCCGCGAGGTTTATGGCAGTCAGGAACCCATTGCCTATACACATGATTATGAGGGTGTGGTTATCCTAGAGAATGAGTTCGGTAGTGTTATGATTAGGGCCGTTAAGGACGTCAATATACCACCTGGCGTTGCGTTGATTTACAAGAGCAGCATGGTGGATCTCTATGGTAAGCCGATAAATAGCATCACAGGGCGTGTTAAGGGTAGGTATGCAGGTACGCCAATGCTCAATGGTGTTAAGGTTAGGGTTAAGGTCGTGGATGGGCAATGAATGCTTACCAATTAATCACTGACTAATTAAGTCATT
>DAXY01000119.1:3070-4527 GCA_002506645.1 Vulcanisaeta distributa
GCCAAGAGGTCCAGTAGGGAATTGAGGAAGTTCCTGGTTAGGGACCTGGGCCTATCCGTGGGTAGGTGCCTCGATGATTTTGAATTCACCTCATTATTGAGGAGTATTAATAGGCGTGATCGTGATGATTATTGGCTGCTTGGTTGGAGGGAGCATAGGGTGGGTAATAACTCATCGGTCTTCACGTTGACGGTGATAGATAATCACAACATTGAGTACTTGGTCAGGATATACGTGAGCGTGGGCATGGTGAGTATGACAATACCCACTAACCAGCTTAACCTCACTGATGAGATAACGGGCGTGACCGTACTAATCAATGGCAATACGGCAAGCCTAACCGGTAGGGTATTGTGCGTCACGGGCATTAGCATTAGGAGAATTACCTAACTCAGCCCTGTGTCTTAACGTGTATTTTCCTAAGCTCCTCAATCTGCTCCCTCGTTACCCTAACGTACTTGGCCAGTAATTCAATTGGTACGTAGGCAAACCTATCGCTCAACCTCCAGGTTGGCCACACCTTACCGCCAATATTAATTTTGGCGCCGCAGAACTTACACCTACCATCCTCCGTCAGGTTAACCTCGAGTATGTCGAAGCCCCTCCTCCTAATAACTACCCTGCCGCAATTGGGGCAGTACGTGTTCTCAAGCTTATGGCCTGGAACATTGCCGATGTATACGTACTTAAGCCCCTCCTCCTTAGCCACCTGTGCATGCCTCTCCAGGGTTTCTATGGGTGTTGGTGGTAGGTAATCAACCCTGTAATCCGGGTGGAACCTGAGGAAGTGCATTGGCGTTTCAGGGCCTAGGTTATCCACGACCCACCTGGCCAGTTTACGGGCGTACTCCAGGTTATCCCCTATCTCTGGCACGACTAGGTCGGTAACCTCAATGAAGATCCCCTTCCTCTTCATCTCGAGGAGTGTCTGGAATATTGGCTCTGGGTCGGGGACCATTGAGAACCTCCTCAGGAACTTCGGCTCGGCATTACCCTTGAAGTCCACAGTCGCCGCGTCGAGGAACTTGGATATGTAGTCGACGGCCTCGTCGGTCATGTAGCCGTTGGTGACGAACGTATTGAACAAGCCCCTCTTCCTGGCCAGGACACCCACATCATAGGCGAATTCCGCGAAAATCGATGGTTCATTATACGTGTANNGTAATGCCCTGCGCCCCGTAGGTCTCGGCCAACTCGACAATCCTCTCAGGCGTTACATCAAACCCCTCAAGAACCCTCCTCTGGCTTATGTCGAAGTTCTGGCAGTACTGGCATGCCCAACTGCAGCCGTATGTGGAGAATGAAAGTACCATGGAACCTGGGTTGAAGTGATATAGGGGCTTCTTCTCGATTGGATCCACGGCTATCGCCGAGATCTTACCATAGACCATTAGGTAAAGCTTACCGCCGAGGTTCCACCTAACACCACAAAATCCATACTGCCCATCCGAGAGTTT
>DAXY01000119.1:4637-10382 GCA_002506645.1 Vulcanisaeta distributa
CGGTACGTGGTTACGGAGGGGGTATGTTTTTTAAGTGGCTTGTTATTTGGCGCCAAGATATGCCGAAGAAGAGGAAGAATAGGGGACGCCATAAGGGCGATAAGGGTAAGGAACCGATGGTCTATTGCGATAACTGCGGTAAGTTGGTGCCCAGGTCCAAGGCCGTCAGGGTAACCGTGCCCTACTCGCCGGTTCCAGCCGATCTGGCCAGGGAGCTTGAGAAGCAGGGCGCAATCGTGCCTAGGTACTACGTAACCAAGACCTACTGCATAAACTGCGCCATATACCTCGGCATACTGAAGGTTAGGGCTGAGGATGAGAGGAAGAAGAGGGTCTCGCTAATGAAGGCCCCTGTGCGTAGGGAAGCCATAACAGCACCACCCGCGGCGAAGCCAACTCAGGCGCAGGCGCCCACCACACAGCCGCCACAGAATACCCAGGGGGCTTCTGCGAAGCCCTGAGCCCTTAAATACGGTAGTAACTCTTATAAGTATTCGAATCTAGTTTATTGAGTAATGAACCGCAATGAGGAGGAGACTAGGAGGGTTGAGTTGCCCAATACCGAGACTGTTAAGAGGGGCCCGAGCAGGCTCGAGTTAGTATTTATTGAAAGCCCCAGGGACTTCATGAAGGACTTCAGGGTGGTTTTTGACCTATCAATAATTAGGGAGATAACTCTGGGTAGGAGTCCCGAGAACATGGTCATAATACCTGACCCAACAGTCTCGAGGAAGCACGCGGTAGTAACGATGGTCGGTAATGAACTATTGATAAGGGATTTAAACAGTACGAATGGCACCTACGTACTTGATGGTGGAGCGTTCAGGAGAATAAGTGAGTATAGGTTCAGCGGCGATGCCGTAGTAAGGCTCGGCTACTACACGGTCATTAAGCTATCGCTCATTGCCGAGCCCAGCTAAGTGGCTTGGGTTTTCATGAACTTACTAAGCACGGCCAATACCTCATTAGTACTTGACGGTCTCAGTGATGGGTTTAGCTCAAGGCCCCTCATTATTAATGATGCCACCTCAGGCGGTACGTCGGGTCTGAAATTAGTTATTAACGGCACAATGACTTGCCCGCTACTCAGCCTGTGAAGGTGTGGGTTCACCCCAGTGAGCATTTCATAGAATATACACGATAGTGAGTAGATGTCGGACCTAACGTCGGCAACGCCCTTACTGACCTCGGGCGCTGCGTAGGCTATCGAGAATTGGGACACGTACGACTTACCACCAACCATTATCTTGGCCGCGCCCAAGTCGCCAATCTTCACAATGGTCCTCCCCTTATCCTTAAATAGTATGTTCTCTGGCTTGAGGTCCAGGTGCACGATATTGGCCCTATGAAGTTCGGACAGCGCCAGCGTTATTAAGTACGCAAGCCTAAGGAACTCACCGAGTTCCAGAGGACCCCTCTCCCTCATTAAGTCCCTCAGTGATCCTCCCTCCATGAACTCCATGACCACGTAAGGAGGCTCGCTGAGGTAGTCCTCGACAGATCTATACGGGAGCTTCTCATCAGGCGGTATGTGGACCTCAAACACCCTAACTATGTACGGGCTCTCAACCAGTAGGTACTCACTCATCTCCTTCTTGAATGAGGAAAGTACCCTCGGGTCATTAGCCAGTGGGTTACCCCTAGAGTCCCTGTCCTTAAGGACCTTAATGGCGTAAACCCTACCCCACTCATCCCTACCCCTAAGCACGTAACTGAAGCCGCCAGTGGCGATAATACCATCGATGAGGTATTTACCGCCCAACCAAGCGCCTAGCCACGATATTGGCGGCCTCAACCCCCTAACGAACCTAAGCCTAGTGGGCCTTAGGTACATTATCATGAAGACTAGGGTTAAGGCGGTAACACCCAACCAATAAACCCTAACCACGGGGTAAATGCCGTAAACCAGCGTCGGTGCAAGCACGGCGGCCGAGATGTACCCAGGGAACCTCCTCATCATCGGTATTGAGGATACTATGGGCGGTAACAGGGCCATGTAGGCATAGGGCTTGTTAAGTACGAGGAGTAGCACCGCGGCAGGTACGATTAGGGATGCGCCTAGGTAGGCCACGGCCTCGTCGAATGCATCCTCTGGGAAGTCAATCCTATACATCAGTATCGAGTTCCTAATTGTAATCATTAATGCGGATGCGAATATCAATAGTGAATTAACCAGGAGGTAAAACGTGGGTGGTGCGGGGTTGATGTAGCCCCAGTAGAACAGGTACAGTAGGTAAATAAGCATTAACGCAATCACGGCCCTAATATCGGCGACCCTGAGCGATAGGACGAGTACGATGATCCCGAGAAACACGGCCAATGCATCGTAGACGTAGGCACTACTTATGATGAATACCACCGATAACGCCAGGACGACCTCGGAAATAAGTGGTATTAGGAACCAATTATTCCTAAGTGGGTACTTCCTAAACAATTCATAAAATAGGACAAAGAGGGCAATAACCACGAGAATCCTCACGGCATTAACACCCACTAGGAATAACAGGCTCACAAACAACACAATCCCAGGCAGTGCCTTAACCACCTTATTAACGTCGGTGATCAACACATCAACCGGCCACCTAAACCCCGCAATTTAAACCTATTCATGCATGGGGATGAAGAGTCCAAGCAATGCATGGGCGAGCGTGGGCTAAGCAGGGTAAAGTGGCCCTAGTTATTAACAGGGGTGGTTCGGAGGATTTAAACGGAATATTGAAGCCCATGCATGGCACGTTTAGTGGAATGCCGCGATTCCCAGCCCTTCATCATGCCTACCGTGTACTTGGGGTTTTACCGCCATTACCTGTGGTGCGGCGACATGCTTTAAAGCAATGGGCATCCTTGGGCTGTGTATGAGGAGGGTTCACATACTCATTAAAGGCTTGGTTCAGGGGGTTGGGTTTAGGGCCTTCGTGAGGAGGCATGCGAAGAGACTTGGTGTTTTTGGTTACGTGCGTAACCTACCCGATGGTTTCACGGTCGAGGTTGTGGCCGAGGGCCCTGATGAGGCGATTGAGCAATTAATCGACATTGTTCGTAGGGGCCCGCCTGGTGCCGTGGTTGAGGATGTCGATGTTGAGTATGAGGAGCCGAGGAATGAGTTCACGGACTTCGAGATACGTTATTAACGTATTTAATTAAGCCGCCACCACATGGCCTGGGCCCCGACTCGATTAAATCCATTATCAATTGCCTGGCCGTATCCGTCAAGTCGAGGTTCTGGGCATCCTCCAAGTCAATAAATGCCAACTCTAGGGCATCGCTTGACGCCCTGGGCTCACCGCCAATGGGCTCCACTAAGTAATCGAGCAATAGGAAGTGGTACCTAACCCTACCAACGCTGTCCCTCTCCACGTATTGGTAAATGCCGAAGAGACCCAGTACCCTGCCCATGATCCCCGTCTCCTCCCAAAGCTCCCTCAGCGCTGCCTTATCCGGTTCCTCGCCTGGCTCAACCATACCGCCTGGTATTGACCACTTACCCCTGTTGGGTTCCGCACCCCTCCTTATTAGTAATATTTTTCCATCCTTAATCACTATTGAGCCAACGCCAACCAGTGGGTATCGTGGGTATTCCCTACCCACTTGATGATTTTATGCATCGGGCTAATTAAGTGTTAAGGTAGGCTTAAAAGGGGGCTGGCGCGTTCATGATCGATGGAGTGCAATAATGATAGGGTTAGGGCAGTTGTTGAGGGCCTATCCGATAGGGAGCCCATTGAGGCTTACCAAACGCTCCTTGAGGAGAACTGCTTTGGTAGGGGCTTGATATATGACGTTGGTGGTAAGTATATCGTGTACCTAAAGGATGAGGAGAATGCCTGCATCGAGGAGACGAACTCTATAGACCGCGCTAGGGAGTTGGCGAGGGCCTTCGTGGATTCGGTATGTTCCTGAGGACCATGAGGGTGAGGGTTACATTATCGGCGCAATTGCATGAGCTTGCCAATGCCATAAACCTATCGGTACAATTGCCATGTGGAAGTACCGTGAGGGACCTAATAATGAGACTTGGTGAGGTGAACCCAGAAATTCCGAAGGTGCTCCTCAGGGATGGCGAGCTCAATGAGAATTACGTAGTGATCGTTAATGGCAGGGACATACAGTGGTTGAGGGGCTTATCCACGGTACTCAATGATGGTGATGAGGTATTGATCGCGCCCAGGGCATTCATATCGTAAAACTTAATAGTCCCTTCATGCATTAATTAATTCCAGCGACCACGCATGGCTAGGAGCAAGTTGATGAGCATTGACGAGGCTCTTGAATTAATTAATAACGGTGATGAAATAGCCATTGGCGGTATGTCCTTCCACCGTAATCCAATGTCGATGGCGATCGCCATAGCGAGGTCGAATAAAAGAGACTTGGCACTAATCGATAGGGAGCCTGGGCTTGCCTTTGACCTATTGACCATTTCGGGCAGGGTTAAGAGGATTAGGGCCGCGATGGTGACCTTCGAGCACTTCGGCATAGCGCCCGGCTTTAGGAGGATGGTGGAGGGCGGCGAGGTGGAGTTCATAGAGGATGTTTGCGAAGGCATCATGGCCGGGCTCCGCGCTGGGGCTTACGGCATACCATTCATGCCCTCAGCAATCGCGTTAGATAGTGAGTTAGTCCCGCTCAATGTTAAGAGGGGTATTTGGAAGGTAATTAGGGATCCCTTCAATGGGGAGGAATTGATCGCGGTTAAGGCCATTAGGCCCGACGTGGCCATAATACACGCGCACAGAGCTGATGAGAGGGGTGATGTGGAGATTTACGGTCCCAAGTACGAGGACTTACTCAAGATACAGGCGGCCAGGAAAGTCATAATTACGGTTGAGGAGGTGGTCGGTGAGGACTACTTTAGGGAGCACCCAGATAGGTTAACGGTGCCTGGCTTCATGGTTACTGCCGTGATTCACTCACCGAGGGGTGCATGGCCGACCTCAATGTATGGTTATTACGAGGCTGATTACGGCGTAATCAAGAAGTACTTTGACGGTGTTAAGGCAGGGCTCAGCATCGAGAGGGTCCTCGAGGTGTTTGTGCATGGCTGACATGGACAACGTGATTAAGTGCATGGCGAGGCAATTGAGGGATGGTGACGTGGTCTACACGGGCTTGGCGTCNNGTTTTAGCCATTGCCCTGGCCAAGCACTGGGGTTTGAACATCTGGTTCATAAATGTGGCTGAGATTTACGAACCCAGGGACGTAGTAATAACACCATCCTCTGGGGACCCATACTCGCTCATTAACGGTGAGGGTTTCGTAACAAGCCTCGAAGCATTCGACTTGGCCAGGCGTGGGCAGCTCGATGTAATGTTCTTCAGCGCGGCCCAGGTGGATAGTCGTGGGAATATGAACTTATCCGTCATTGGCAATTATGAGAGACCGAGAGTTAGGTTACCCGGTGGCGCAGCCGCGGCTTACCTGTACAGGAGGGCCCGTAGGGTGGTGATGTGGCTTAAGGAGCACTCAAGGAGGACCTTAGTGAGTAGGGTTGACTTCATAACCGCGCCTGGGCCCACTAGGCAGGGCCCGCGATTAACCATATGCACTCCAAAGGCAATGCTCGAGTTCAATAATGAATTGGGGGAATTCGTGGTGGCCGGCCTGTTCCCCGGCGTTACCATTGATGATGTGATTAATAACATGGCGTTTAGGCCGAGGGTTAGTGAGGCCTTAATAACCCTAGAGCCGGCGACGCAGGAGGAATTGCAGTTCCTAAATAAGTTGGACCCAGGCGGTGTTAGGTA
>DAXY01000119.1:10521-10772 GCA_002506645.1 Vulcanisaeta distributa
GCCAATAATAGGTTAAACCCCGTGGCCACCTCTATCGTAGTTAAGACCCTGCCCGAAGCACCTGGTTCGTTAGGCATTGCTATAGTATTATGAAGACGCCGCCCTGTATTGCCATTGCCAAGTCATAAAGTCTCGTGAATAATTTCCGCATGTCCTCAATCATCCTGAGGAAATTAGCTACAGTGTTCATGTAAAAATTACTGGGTGCCTCATTATTTCAATTAATCATGCATAAGAACATAAGATAAAAA
>DAXY01000119.1:10835-11424 GCA_002506645.1 Vulcanisaeta distributa
CAGGCTAGGTTGGTAATTAATGGTGAATTGAGGAGTAAGCTTAGCCACCTAATGACCTACCTACTTAGGCATAATCCAGGGGCTGTGGGTCTATCGATGGATAGCGAGGGCTGGGTTAGGATTGACGAGTTGGTAAGTGCCATAAGGACTAAGTGGAATCCCAGGACGTATTATTGGGTGACTAGGGAGCACGTGATGGCCGTTGCCCTGATGGACCCCAAGGGAAGGTTCGAGATTAGGAATAGAATGATTAGGGCCAAGTACGGCCACAGCAAGTCGCTAAACATAAGCATTAGTTATGAGGTTGATAATGAGGTAAAGACCCTCTACCACGGCACGACCAGGAAGGCGTTGGCGCAGATCATGCGCGAGGGGATAAGGCCGATGAACAGGAGGTACGTGCACCTAACGCTAAGTCCAGAGGATGCCTATGAAGTAGCCCTTAGGCACGGTAGGGAGGTGGTGATACTGAGGATCGATGCGGATTGCCTAAGGAGGAGTGGGCAGCAGGTGTTAAGGGCGACGGACAGGATTAGGCTGGTGAGCTATGTACCGCCGAAATGCGTGGAATCAACCATGGACCTAGGTC
>DAXY01000119.1:11627-12367 GCA_002506645.1 Vulcanisaeta distributa
CTGCGGTTTTCCTCATGGTTGCCCTATCCATCGCTCTCTCGGCCTTATCCCTCCTTAGGGCTCAGCCAAGCCCAGTGCAGAGCCTCCTCGTTAACCATGGCGTTATTTCCTACTACTCCTCAATGCCTACGTCAACCCCTCCTGGCCTAATCATTAGGGTTTACGCCATCAATGGCTCTAGCATCTACCCGGTGCGGGCCTTCGTGGCCATCTACGGCTTGACCCCTAGGCACATTGTGCCCATTGAGTACGGCCTTGGCCCCGCTATCGATGTACCATTCAACAACACGAACTGGCTCTTCATAGCCAATAAGTGGCTCTCCTTCAACCCGGCCATTAATGATTACAACACGTCACTACTCATATTCATAACCTACATCGCAGACAACGAGAGTTGGATGGAGGCGTACTCAATACCCTACAACATAGGCTGGGTCATCCATAACTCAGCACCCAAAGGCATCATACCGCTCACAGGTTATCCCGGAAGCATTAATTACATAGTCCTAACAGCATACATAAACCTAAGCGCAAAGCCCCTCAAGGTGGTGCCGGCAAAGCCCCCGGAGATACGGAGGTATCAGTCAATAAGTGTTGGCCCGTACACGGTCTATAACTGCAGTGAGGAGGCACCATCACCACCAACATTCTATGAGGCGGGTTACTACACGACTGTTTATTCACCAACAACCATGTGCGCCGGCTTCACAGGACCAATACCGCTGGCATGGGTAACATGG
>DAXY01000119.1:12401-12641 GCA_002506645.1 Vulcanisaeta distributa
GCTTACGGGCCCCACTGATTGGTACGCAACGGCTTATGAAAATGGCCAATTCGGGACAATAGGCACTTCATATAGTGAAACGGTGTATTGGGCCGTATATACCCCTTATGCGTTGAATAGCTCTATCATGGGTGAGGGTAGTGAATATATTTATTATGATGGTACGTTCGCAATAGTAAACTACAGCGTGTACGTTTATAACACTCGCCTTGGTATTTACGAGTATGTTGGTCAGGTACC
>DAXY01000119.1:12725-12850 GCA_002506645.1 Vulcanisaeta distributa
CAATATCAATGATTTACAACGGCTTAATCGCACTCGCGGAGCAGGAGCTCGGTTACCCAGTACTGAATCGATCCACCGTGGTAACATACGCAAGTTGGGAGCAGGGGACCAGCGGGCCTGGGTGC
>DAXY01000119.1:12913-13152 GCA_002506645.1 Vulcanisaeta distributa
GTTAAGCGGCCCTGAACTTGGGTATGAATTAGGTAGTTTAGGCCTTGAGGCCATCGACATGGCCGTTGAGGAGGGCTTAATATCAGTGGGATCAGCCTTAGCAGATTTTTTAGGCGGCTTTGGCGTTATTGTCGACTTAATAGGCCTGATAATACCATCGAATACGCAAATCAGCGTACAACAGACGCAACTAATAATATTCGTACCTACGAGCAATGTTGATTACGTAACTTGGTACG
>DAXY01000119.1:13202-14555 GCA_002506645.1 Vulcanisaeta distributa
AATTGTAATGGCTAGCGCGTTACCTAAAGCCTAAACTCATTGAAATACCCTCCTTCCCCAACACCTCATTGAGGCACTCATTACCAACTGCGCGGCTCAATTAATCATTAAACCTAGCCAATACGTGGCTTAGCCATTGGGGCTAACACCGTAATTGGGCCGCGCATCGCGCGGGCAGGTACGTGGCCGTGGAGAAAAGACTTATATTTCCGTGGTTTTTCCCTTGCCTGGGCCGGTAGTCTAGCCTGGAAGGATGCCCGCTTGGCGCGCGGGAGATCCCGGGTTCAAATCCCGGCCGGTCCACCAAACGCCTCTGCGTGGGGTTAACTTTTTGTTTTGCCCATTGCTTCATTGGTGATGTATCTGTGGTTGTTGGGCGTTGGCTTTGGTTTGCTGGGTACTTCCTGGTTTATCCTCGAGTATGCCTCGGCCTTTAGATTTAGCGTTGATTATAGGTCATCATACATTAAGGAGAGGTTGAATTACCTAACGCCGCTATATGCGGTTGGCGCCGCTACCGTGGCCCTGGCCTCATGGGCTGCGCCTTGGTATAGGGCCTACATGTCCTACGTCACGGCACTCGGATTAACCGTTGGCGGTAAGGTATTCCTTAATAGGGTGAGGAGGGGCTTCATAAGGGCCTTGGACGTCTATGACTTGGACCTTGACTTGCCGATAGTCTCCGTGGCCGTGTCATTAATATCGCTCAACTCCCTACTCAACACGCTCATTATTAACCTAGTATCAACCGCAACGTTGTTCCTGGAATCGGTCATAATCTACGTTAGGGCAAGTAGGAAGTTGTTCGATGTTGGGAGGGTGAGTGCGTTGGTTTACTCAATACCCCCACTGGCGATAGCCCTATACGCGCTCTACACATCCCTTGAGTCAATGGTGATATTTACGTTGGCGCTACTCGTGCTGGCCCTATTCATTGGCGACTTAATGCACCTCATGATTAAGGGCCCCTAGTGGATAAGCCTTATTTCCCTCCCTAATCATGGATTTACCGTGATGAATACTGGACCAGGATGATACTATGATTAGTAGAACCCGGGCTGATGGTCCTGGGTTTGGTTTTTAAGCGGGCCAGGCCATGCTTAATTTCTAGATGAATTATAAGAAATTGAGAAATTACATACTCCTTCAAAACCTCGCCAATGGACTCGTATCACCGTTCATGAGCTTCCTAGCCGCAGTAATTGGCGTGCCCAGTGTTGGCATTAGCCTAGTCTCATCAGCATCATCCTTCTTCAGCGGTGTTGTGCAGCTACCACTGAGGAGGGTCAGGCGTATTGAGTTCCTACTTAAGTCATCAACGCTGTTATTAGCGGCCCTATGGCTCGTGATGGC
>DAXY01000008.1:0-388 GCA_002506645.1 Vulcanisaeta distributa
TTTGGTATTTGGCGGTTTTGGCCTATGGTGCCATTGTCATTGTTAGGTATTGGTTTGCCCTGGCCTTCGACAGGGTTTGGCCGAGCGCCTTCGCCCACCTAAGCCCGAGATTCGGAACACCAATATACGCACACCTACTCGACCTAGCCGTGACTGCTGCACTAATTGCAGCAGCTGGTTTCCTATACAATACTTTTACCGCGTTGTACGGGGCCGTTGTTGAGGCAATTATATACTACATGGTCGTAGGCATTGCTGCGGTTGTGATAGCCACGGTTAGGTACTCATCATTTAACGTGAGTACCAGGGCAAGGGCGCTCTTGACAATATTCGGCCTGCTAATGGCCGGCGTAATGGCGTACCTAACCTATGAGTTCCTGGCTTATCC
>DAXY01000008.1:522-3529 GCA_002506645.1 Vulcanisaeta distributa
ATTACGGAAATCATCAATTATCAGATAATAGATAAAACTTAAATAGGAAGGTCGAGGACTCGCTGCGTATGGCAAACACGACTCTTTTACTTATCATCGGGTTAATAGTGGGTCTAGTGGTTGGCGTGGCGATAGGCTATGCCGTTATACCGCCTAGGGTAGTCACGAAATATGTTAATGTTAATGTGACTAAGCCAGTAGTCGCAACCACGGTATCTACGGCACCCTTCGCAGTTGGTGCCGCGGGCACCCTGAAGTTCGCCTTTAACGACATACTCCAGGTAATGCAGAGTATGTACCCAGGCATCACAATAGCCCCGGCCATGTTCAAGGGCAGTGGTGAGGTTGCGCATACGGAGGTAACCACGCAGCAGTTCAGTATTGTGGCCTCCGCGGATACCACGACCATACCCTCCGTGTTGTTTCCCAACTATACCAATTACGAGATAGCCTTTGGGATTACGCAAATGGTCATAATAGTTAACCTAAACACCACCGTGGGTCAGGAGGTTTATCAACTATGGAAACAGGCCCAGTCATACCAACCAATGTCCACGCAATACAATGAGACTTGGCAGAGGATTTGGCAAATAATAGCCCTTAACCCAAGCACCGTAGTTGGAGTCTCAAACCCATTCACAGACCCCTCCGGCTATCAAGCCCAGTGCGTCGTTAAGTTGGCCGGCCTTGCCTTCTTCAACAATGCCTCGTACCTATACGACGCGATTTACGGCAATCCGCATAAGTACATGATGAGGAATACGGAGATAGACCTGCTGACGTTAATGGCGTCGGGGCAGGTGGACTTCATACTATCCGCCTACATGAGCAACGCAATACCTCAGACAAAGATTTACCATAATACGGCATTCATAACGCTACCACCATTCATAAACCTAGGCGACCTGGACTATGTTAATTACTATCACCAGGTCAGTATTACCTGGACCGAGAATGGCGTCACGAAGACCTTCACGTGCGACCCGGTAGTCTACACTATAACGATACCGTTCCAGGCACCGAATAGGCAGGCCGCTGAGTACTTCCTACTACTGCTCTTCAGCCCAATTGGTCAAAAGATACTTGAGGAGAATGGCATTAAGCCGATAGTGCCGGGCATCGTCTATGGGAACTACAGCGCCGTGCCTAATGCCATCAAGCCCTTCGTCGCCCCACTAAGCCAGTACCCACAGTATGCCTCCATATTTCCAAGCCAGGGCTAGGGGGACTCAGGGCATGAGGTCATTAAAGTTAAACATACCCATAATCCTAGTCCTACTAATCTCACTATTTATGTTCTCAATACTCATAATATACCCACTGGCGCTTCTCATAGTGCTCGGCTTCCCAATGATACCGAAGGCCCTATCCGTGGTCAGCTTCCTGCAGGCCATTGAGGTTACCGTGGTTATGTCCACGCTATCCGCCATCATAGCCATCATAATGGGGACGCCCATAGCCTACGTAATGGCTAGGTATGAGTTCCACCTCAAGAGCGTGGTCGATGCCATTATCGACATACCAATAATGATACCCCACATAATAGTCGGTATAATGGTGGTCCTAGCCTTCGCATCGTACTACGGCCTAGGCCCATTCCTGAAGGCTCACGGCATTAATTTCATAAACACCCTCTGGGGCGCCACAACGGCCGTGGCCTTCCTATCATCTACATACTACATCAGGGTTGTCGAGGCATCAATTAGGATGATAAGTCCCGACATGGAGGCTGTGGCGAGGACGCTTGGGGCCAGCCCACTTAGGGTCTTCACGTCAGTTATATTTCCTAGGATTTGGAGGTCCATGGCCACCGGCGCAATACTGTCCTGGGCTAGGTCAGTCTCCGAGGCTGGCGCATTATTCATTGTGGCCTACTACGTATTGTTTGGTAAGAACCTGGTCTACCCAGCCTCCGTGTACATCTACGAGAGTTACGTGGGTATAGGCCTTGTGAATGCTGTGGAGTTCTCGGCAGCGCTCGTGGCCATCATGCTCATCATATTCATAATATATAGGGTCCTGGTTAACCTGGGCGGTGGTCATGCCTGGTATGATTGAGTTGAGGGACGTGGTTGTGAAGCTTAGGTACTTCACCCTAGGCCCGATAAGTACGATATTTACGCACAAGACGTATAATGTAATACTCGGGCCCACGGGCTCCGGCAAGAGCACGCTATTGAAGACCATCGCCGGTATTTATAGGGTCAGTGGGGGCAGCATAGTTATTGATGGCGTTGACGTGACGAGGGAACCCCCGGAAACGCGTAATGTGTCCTACGTGCCTCAGGGCTATGCGGTCTTTGACCACATGACCGTTTACGAAAACATCGAGTATGGGCTTAGGTTCAGGGGAGTTCCTAAGCGGGAGAGGTATGGGCTTGTCAGGAGGATTGCTGAGGACCTCGGCATTGATTACCTGCTCAATAGGAAGGCCGTTAACCTCAGTGGTGGTGAGCAGCAGAGGGTTGCGTTGGCCAGGGCTCTCGTGGTTAGGCCCAAGGTCCTGCTATTGGATGAGCCCCTCTCGATGATTGATCGTGAGACCAAGGATAGGATAATACCGATGTTGAGGGGGTTACCCAATAAGTACGGCATAACGGTCATTCACGTGACGCATGATTGGGATGAGGCATACTCATTGGCTGATAGGATATACATCATCAATAACGGCAGGATTGTGGAGGAGGGGGACCCCGAGCAAGTGTTTAATAAGCCAAGTAGGGTATTCACGGCCAAGTTCCTCGGCTTCCAAAACGTCCTTAAGGGTGTCGCCAGAGGAGACGCCGTTATCCTTAACGGCGGCGTTAAGTTGAGGATTAATGGTAATGCCGATGGCGAGGTCTACGTATGCATTAGGCCTGAGTGGATTAAGGTCGTGACTAATGAGGGCGTTGGCACGGATTGCCAAAACGTCCTTAGGGGCGTCGTCAATGAGGTCGTTAGGAGTAGGGTAGGTTATCAATTACTTATTTCAATAGGTAATAACCTAGTACTAACTGCATTAACG
>DAXY01000008.1:3592-6286 GCA_002506645.1 Vulcanisaeta distributa
TATTCAGTTGAATATTTCTCATGAAACTTCTATATTGATCAATCGTCTAATTCATCTTCAGAAATTAATATAAATCCTTAAGTCTGGTACTGCGTGATGAGTGAGGAGTCAAGTAAGTGGTTTAAAGTCGCCATTGAGGCCTCGAGGAGGTATGGAGGAAAGATAATGGTGCTGCCCAAGGTGCCCGTTAGGAGCCTACAGGACTTCTCAATATGGTATACACCCGGCGTTGCGGCTGTGTCTAAGGAGATAAGCGCCAATGTCGATATGTCCTTTGAATATACATGGAGATGGAATGCAATAGCTGTCCTAACTGATGGTAGTAGGGTCCTTGGGCTTGGTAACGTTGGGCCTGAGGCCGCGATACCCGTTATGGAGGGTAAGTCCCTCCTCTTCAAGTACCTCGGTGGCGTGGATGCGGTTCCACTACCCATTAGGGTTAGGACGCAGGATGACATTATCAACGTCGCTAGGGCCATCGAACCCGCCTTCGGCGGCATTAACCTCGAGGATATAGAGTCGCCGAAGTGCTTCTACGTGCTTGATAAGTTGAGGAGTGAATTGAATATAGCCGTCTGGCACGATGATCAGCAAGGAACAGCCGGCGCAATACTTGCCGGTTTAATAAATGCCTTTAAGGTCGTTGGTAAGAAGCTCGAGGACTCCACAATAGCGCTGATAGGCGCCGGCGCGTCAAACATAGCCGCCGCCAGGATATTGATTAAGTACGGGGTTAAGCCAGGCAATATAATAATGGTTGATAGTAAGGGAATACTGCACCCAGAGAGGGAGGACATGGATAAGCTGATGCTCACAAACCCGTGGAAGTACGAGTTGGCGATAAAGACTAATGCCGAAAGGAGGAGGGGCGGCATTAAGGAGGCGTTGGTCGGTGTTGATGCCGTGGTTGCGGCATCCGTCCAGGGACCAGGCGTGATTAAGAAGGAGTGGGTTAGGTCAATGAATAAGGACCCAATAGTTTTTGCCCTGGCAAACCCAATACCCGAGATATGGCCTTGGGAGGCTAAGGAGGCAGGCGCCAAGGTCGTCGCGACGGGTAGGAGCGATTTTCCAAACCAGGTCAATAATTCCCTAGTATTTCCAGGCGTTTTTAGGGGCTCATTGGATGCTAGGGTTAGGACAATAACCGACGAGATGGTTATCGCCGCCGCGCAGGAAATCGCGAACTTCGTTGGTGATAAATTAAGTGAGGACAAGATATTACCAACCATGGAAGAGTGGGACTTCTACCCAAGGGTTGCGGCTGCCGTGGCCGTTAAGGCCGCCGAACAGGGCGTTGCGAGGAGGCCTCTGAGCTGGAAGGAGGAGTATGAGAGGGCTAAGGAGGTTATTGCCAATGCGAGGTTGATGATAGAGACGCTTTATGGTAAGGGATTGATAAGGGACCTACTTAGCGACTTGGCGTGAATCATACCGAGTCCTTAATCTGCTCAAGTAGCGAGATAACTTGCCAGAAAATAACCCTGCTAAAGAGCGGCATGTTGGGGTCCGACAACGCATCATCAAGTATGCTAATGACCGTTGATGCCTTTAAACCAGGGCTCATGTTTGGGTCCATCAAGACCCTAACCGCCTCACTGGCTGCCCTCCTGATATTCCTGGGTATGCCCATGTCCTGCACAACCCTGGTTAGGTAGTATAATGCCTGCTTTATCCTCTCATCAGTTTCATCCCTACTCAACCCAGGGGTTTGCCTACTTGACATACTGCATCAACCGAAGAAGGCCCTTGCTGAGCAACCGTTGATAACCAATATAAAAACATTTTCTTTGCTTAATTCATTAAATACCCCCACGATTTTCATATTTTTCAGGGTTTGAATGCGCATGAATTATTTATGTCTTCATGTTCATCATGATGATTAATTGTTTTTGAATAGGTGGGTGAGGAAGATAATTATGTAAATTGATTATGCGTGGTATGAATATTTTTATAACAAGCGAATGTTTTTTAAATAAGTCCTTTAGTTACTTCATTGATGTTGATAACCGAGGAGATAGACCAGACCGATATTGAGATTTTGAAGATGTTGCAGGATGATTGTAGGGTCACACTTGATGAAATGGCTAATAAGTTAAAGATCTCGAAATCAACGGTTTACTACAGGATTAAGAAACTCGAGAGACTGGGCATAATACTTGGTTGCCACGCTAAGTTAAGCCCTGAGAAGATGGGTAAGGACTACGTGGCTGTGATACTCGTTAAGGCGAAGTATGGCCCAGGCTATCATGAGAAGGTTGGTCAGAAGCTGGCGAGTATTGGTGGCGTGACCACGGTCTATTACATATTTGGTGAGTGGGATTTCGTGCTTCAGGTTAGGGCTAGTGGTAAGGACGAGATCCTCAAGATCCTCGAGCAAATAATGAATATGGAGGAGGTTGAGAGGACGTCAACGCTGATAGTGGCTAAGGTCATTAAGGAGGACCCAAGATTACCTATTTAATCTAGCCAAGGGCTCCGGCCTATTAAAATTCCAGGAAGAGTAAGCTTAACATACTTGCTCCCTAACTAACTCAATAATGGAGTTAACATTTTGGCTTTTGGACATTACCTACGGCGTCATTGGCAGCACGCCAGAGTTGAGGTTATTCGGCATCGCTGATGATGGTAGGAGGGTCCTCGTACTGGATAGGTCGTTTAGACCATACTTCTACGTAATACCCTCTGGCGATG
>DAXY01000008.1:6356-17232 GCA_002506645.1 Vulcanisaeta distributa
AGGGTTGTTGCGACAATACCTGAGAAGATTAGGGAGCTTAGGGAACTTGCTGCCGAGGTTCCAGGTGTTGAGGATGTGCTTGAGGCAGATATCAGGTTCTCACAGAGGTACCTGCTGGACATGGGTATTAAACCAAGTAACTGGGTCGTCATTGACCACTGTGAGGAGGTTAAGGGTAATTACCAGGTTGACCTGGTCTGCCAGGCCAGGGATAGGCCCAGGATGATCGAGGAGCATAAACTACCCAACTTCAGGGTGCTGGCATTCGACATAGAGGTTTACAACCCAAGGGGTATGCCAAGCCCCGATAGGGACCCAATCATAATAATATCTACCATGACCAGTGAGGATGGCGTTAAGATGTTTGTGGCTGATGACAGTAAGAACGATGCAAAGATAATTAGGGAATTCATGGACTACTTCAGGAGGTATGACCCAGACATCGTGGTTGGTTATAACAATAATGGTTTTGACTGGCCATACCTAGTGAACAGATCATCAAGGGTTGGCGTTAGGTTAGCCCTATCTAGGATGGGCAACCCACCTGAACAGAGTGTTTATGGGCATTGGTCAATAATAGGTAGGGCCAATGTTGACCTATACAACTTCATTGAGGAGGTTAGTGAGATTAAGGTGAAGAGCCTGGATAGGGCAGCCGAGTTCTTCGGCATAATGAAGAGGAGCGAGAGGGTCCTCATACCTGGCCATAGGATATATGAGTATTGGGATGATAAGAGTAAGCGCGATTTACTCCTTAAGTATGCCAGGGATGACGTGGTCAGCACCTACGGCCTTGCGGAGAAGCTACTCCCATTTGCCATTCAATTATCGTCAATATCGGGACTCCCGCTGGATCAAGTCGGTGCAGCCAGCGTAGGCGCCAGGGTTGAGTGGATGATATTCTATGAGGCGGTTAAGAGGGGTGAACTTGCCCCCAACCGTGAAGAGAGGCCCTACGAGACGTATAAGGGCGCAGTCGTGCTTGAGCCTAGGCCCGGCCTCCACGAGAACATAGCCGTGATAGACTTCTCAAGCATGTACCCAAGCATCATGATGAAGTACAACGTCTCGCCAGACACGTTAGTCCTTAGCGATTGCAATGACTGCTACGTCGCGCCTGAGGTTAATTATAAATTCAGGAAGTCCCCAGAGGGTCTATACCCAGGCCTGCTCAGGGTCCTTGTCGATAGCAGACGTAGGGTTAGGGAGTTAATGAGGAAGTACCCTGAAAATAGTCCTGAGTGGGTTCTCCTTAATGAGAGGCAGAGGGCGCTTAAGGTCATGGCCAACGCCATGTATGGGTACTGCGGCTGGCTTGGGGCTAGGTGGTATAGGCGTGAGGTTGCGGAGTCGGTGACTGCGTGGGGTAGGAACTTGCTGAAGACCGTGATTGAGAAGGCTAGGTCGCTGGGCCTGCCCATAATTTATGGGGATACCGATAGCTTATTCGTCAAGAACATAAGTGATAAGGTTGATGCCTTGATTAACTACATAAATAATGAACTCGGGTTTGAGGTAAAGGTTGACAAGGTGTATAGGAGGGTCTTATTCACGGAGGCTAAGAAGAGGTATATTGGTTTAACGATTGATGGTGAGGTGGACATTGTCGGTTTTGAAGCAGTCAGGGGCGATTGGGCCGAGATAGCTAAGGATGTCCAGGAGAACGTTGCCGAGATAATCCTGACAACGGGCGATGTTAGTAGGGCGGTCTCATACGTTAAGTCCGTGATTGATAAGGTTAGGGCATACCAATTCAATATTGATGACGTAATTATCTGGAAGACTCTCGATAAATCATTAAATGAGTATAAGGTGTTAACGCCCCACGTCGCTGCGGCGAAGCAGTTAATGGAGGCTGGTTATAAGGTTGGTAAAGGCGACATGATCGGTTACGTAATAGTTAAGGGAGGCGGTGCCAAACTCGCCTATAAGGTTAAGCCCTACATACTCATTAAGGACATTAAGGAGGTTGATGCTGATTACTACGTTGAGAAGCAGATAATCCCCGCGGCCATGAGGATCCTTGAGGTCCTGGGCGTTAAGGAGTCGCAGTTGATGGAGGGCAAGGCTGGTAAGTCAATACTTGATTATTTCTCGTGAAAAATTAAGCGCGTTTTTAACTAATCACTTACTTACGCCGGCCCCTAACTTGCTTAGGTACTCGTCTATTGTCATTATCAGCATGTCTGTGGGCACCTTCGTTATGTTACCCACCCTGGACATTATTAGTAACTTAACGCCCTTACCAGACGCGATATCCACCAGGCGCTGCGTACAAACTCCATCAAATACTATGGCATAGGCGTTTGGCAATTGCTGTAGTGTATCGACGAGATCCCTCACGGGTATCCTCTTTATTTCGGTCCAGTGGTCATCATATATAATGGCCTCCAGGGTCCCGCCTAGCTTCCTCATCTCATCAATAACGTTTGGAGGTAGTTGGGGCAGTTCAGGGCTTGGTCGGGGCTGAGACGTCTGCTGTGTTGTCTGCGCGGTCACCGCCTGCGTTGGTTGTGCCGTGGCTTGGACCTTCTCCGTGGGTTGTGGTTGCTCCTGTACTGTGACCTCTATGGCCTGGGCCTGTGGCACCTCCTGCTGCACCTGCTGCCTAGCCTCCTCAATTAACTTCCTCTCCCTCTTCTCAAGGCTGGCCAGGTACTCCTCGGCAGGTACCTTATTCCTGAGGGCCTTGGTTATCTCCTTCGCCGCTAACTGCTCAACCTCCTTACCAGGTGGTGCCCTGGCTATGTAATCAATGTCCGCGTACTTAAGTAATTCCCTAAGCAGCATCTCGCCACCCCTATCCCCATCTACGAAGGCTATCGTGGTCTTCCTCTTGCTGAGGTCGATCACTGTCTTCGGAATACCACCGCTTGAGCCTCCTAGACCAATCACGTTCTTAAAGCCGTGCTTGACTAAGTTGAGTACGTCAGCCCTGCCCTCAACGATTATTATCGTGTCTGCAGTATCAACCTCAGGCCCTGCGGGTAATTTCTCTGGCCCATACTCAATGACCTCTGTCTCCCTAATGCTCTCCATGAACTTCGTGATCAACTCCTTAGTGTCCGGCAGCGCCTCATGTTCAACAAGCTTAAGCAATTCCCTGGCCCTATCGAAGATCTTCCTCCTCTTCTCCTCCCTGAGATCCTTAATCTCAATAACCTGGACCTTGGCGTTGTATGGCCCTACCTTATCCACGGTCTCTATCATCGCCGCAACGAGCGCCGTCTCGTACCTATCCAGGTTCGATGGTATGTAGACCTTGCCAACGGTCTTATCGCCCTTATACTCGGTCTCAACCTCGATCCTGCCAATCCTGCCGCTCATCTGAAGCTCTCTGAGGTCAAGTTCATTACCCAGTAAGCCCTCTGTTTGACTAAATAGTGCGCCTATTATGTCGTACTTCTCCACCGTTCCCTGAACCTCCACATTGGCGATTATTAGGTACTTAGCCACGATCGTTAAAGCCCCCATTACGACACCAAGTACTTCATGGCTGAACTAGGTTAAAATAGTTTCTCTTGGCAAAACCAATTATTAAAAGGGCAAGGCTATTTAAGGGGTCAATTTGGCGTATCACGTGTCTGCGGACTTATTGAAGATTTACGAAAGGCTGGGCGCCATAGCCAGGGACGCCCTCAACTACGCAATGTCCATAGTGGAGCCTGGGATGCCCATACTAGAGCTTTGTGAGAGGGTTGAGAATAGGATTAGGCAGGGTGGTGCGAGGCCAGCGTTTCCCGTTAATGTCAGCATTAACGAGGTTGCAGCCCACTACACGGCCACCATAGGTGATAAGTCCGTGATACCGAGGGATGCCGTGGTTAAAATAGACCTTGGGGCCCACATCGATGGCTACATAGTGGATACCGCGGTTACCGTTTCATTCAACCCAATGTACAATCAATTAATTAAGGCATCCATGAAGGCGTTGGAGGCAGCCCAATTTAGTATGAGGCCAGGGACTACATTAACGTCGGTTGGCGCTCAAATAGAGAGGGCTATCAAGTCCTTCGGGTTTAAACCAATTAAGAACCTAAGTGGTCACTTGATAAGGAGGTACGTACTCCACGCGGGTAAGTCAGTCCCTAATTACGATAATGGCGATAGGCAGAAAATGGTTGAGGGTGAGGTGTATGCTGTCGAGCCATTCTCAACGAATGGCGCTGGTTACGTGGATGATGGGGCCCAGGTCACGATTTATCACCTACTCAAGAACCCAAGCCCCAGGGACCCTCACTACGACGTCCTCTCGTACATATATAATGAGATAGGTCCATTACCATTTACGCCGAGGTGGCTTGTGGACAAATTCGGTAGTGAGGTTGGTAATATAATAAGTGAGTTGTACGTGAAGGACCAGATTTACGGCTACCCAGTGCTGATCGAGCATGGTAAGGGCTTGGTTGCCCAGGTCGAGGATACCTTCGTAATAACTAGGGACGGCGCGATACCGGTCGTTAACGTACTTTCCCTACTGAGGTAAGAGGAAATCAACTACCAAACCTCCTCTCCCTCCTTGCATAATCATCGAGTGCCTGCTTGAGGTCTTCCTTGGTTATTTCCGGCCAATACTTATTTAGGATGTATAGCTCGGAATATGCCGCCTCATATAGTAGGAAATTACTTATCCTATGCTCACCGCCTGTTCGAATTATCAGGTCAGGCTCGGGATACGGCTCATCACCGGCGTATAAGTACCTAAGCAGTAACTCCTCGTTTAAGTCGCTTATACGCAATTTACCACTACTATAATCAATTATTAATTTCTTAACGGCATCGATTATTTCCTGCCTACCGCCATAAACAACGGCCAGGTTTAGGTAGTGATCCGAGTAATTGGCTGTGGCCCTCTCGGTGAGCTCGATTTCCCTACGTACATACTCGGGTAGGAGCCATGTCCTGCCAATAACCCTAACCCTAACCCTATTCCTGTGAATCCTCTCGTCATTCCTAACCTTGACCAACTTCTCCTTAAGCAACCCATATAGCAGCTCCAGCTCTGACCTGGGTCTCCTGAGGAAATTCTCCGTAGATAATACGTAGACCGTGACTATCCTTATGCCGAAGTCCAACGCCCACCCTAAGAACTCCTCGACCTTATCAGAACCTATCCTGTAGGCCTCTGTTATTGGCAAACCAACCTTCCTAGCCCACCTCCTATTTCCATCCGGTATAACGCCGATATGAATCGGCAATGTCTCAGGCATTCTATTTACAGCACTGAGTGGATCTATCCCTATTTAAAGTTACGCATTGCTTAACCCCAGCCTTAATTGTTAGGTAACAAATTTAACCCAATGCATTAGTTGCGGAGTGAAGACATAATGAGGGTGTTAATACTAGGTATTGATGGGTACCTGGGCTGGGCATTGACGTTAAGGCTTATTAGGAGGGGTCATGAGGTCGTTGGCGTTGATAATTTCTACACGAGAAAGGCCGTGGCTGAGGTTGGCTCCGACTCGGCCCTACCAATACTGCCAATGCAGGACAGAATTAGGGCGGTTGAGGAGGTCTTTGGTGCCAGGATTGAATTCGTGGAGGGTGACGTCACAAATTACGAATTAGTGAGGAGGGTTATTGAGCGATATAGGCCGGACACCATAGTTCACTTTGCCGAGCAGAGATCGGCGCCCTACTCCATGATCGATGTTGAGCATGCCAGGCATACAATAATTAATAACTTAACATCGACGCTGAACGTAATCTACGCAGTTAAGGAAGTTAAGAGGGATATGCATATCCTGAAGATGGGCACCTTGGGCGAGTATGGCTACCCAGCGTTTAGGATACCCGAGGACGCCTTCATCGACGCCATCATTCAAGGGGTTAGGGATAGGATTGTCGTGCCTAGATGGGCTGGTTCTTGGTATCACTGGTCGAAGGTCTTTGACTCATACATACTCCTATACGCAAACAAGCTGTGGGGCTTAACAATAACGGATTTCCACCAGGGACCTGTTTATGGGACCAGGACCGCGGACATAATCTCTGAGGAGTTGTTCACTAGGTTCGACGTCGATGACGTCTGGGGCACAGTGATAAATAGGTTCTGCGCCGAGGCCGTGGTCAACCACCCACTGACCATATACGGCAGTGGGATGCAGAAGAAGGGCTTTACATCACTTGAGGACACTATAACGGCCCTAACGGCCTTGATAGAGAATCCCCCAGAACCTGGTGAGTTTAGGACAGTGCATCACTATAGGGAGATTAAGACCCTAAATGAGATGGCTGAACTGGTTAGGAGAGCCGCCAAGCAAGTGCTTGGTTACGAACCCGAGATTACGCACCTGCCCAACCCAAGGGTCGAGCCTGAGGAGGACTTACCCTATGAACCCGAGAGGAATATATTGCCTAAGCTCGGTATTTACGGGCTCAGTAGGATTATGGAGAATGAGGTCGTCACGATCCTCAGGGACCTCGAGCCATATGCCGATAGGATAAAGAGGATAGAGACCCTTTTCAGGCCTAGGGTGAGGTGGAGGTGAGCCTTAACGACTTAGGTACCTAAAATAAATTAAAATATTAGTTGCTTCTACCGTAAGGTTAATGAGGTTATTATTCATACATGCGGAGGACTTCTCGTTCCAAGTTAGGGATAAGGCTGTTGAGAATCCAGAGCCACTAACGCCGGAGTTGGAGAGGGGCTCCGCGAAGAATGCGTTGGTGGTTTTCATGAGCGTTGAGGAGGGCGATACCGAGGACTCGAACTACGTGAATTACGTGGCTGACCAAATACTGGACGTGCTTGATAAGGTCAAGGCATCGCAGATAGTCCTTTATCCATACGCGCATTTAAGCCCTAACCTCGCCAGGCCCAGTAAGGCGTTGAGTGTGTTATTGGCCGTTTACGAGAAGCTGAGGGAAAAGTCGCCGGTCCCAGTATCTAGGGCACCCTTCGGTTATTACAAGGCCTTTGACATTAAGTGCTATGGGCACCCATTATCGGAGCTGAGCAAGACGTTGAGCCCAACAATGGTCAATGCCCAAGCCGCCCAACCACAGGCGGTTAGTAGGGACTACTACGTAATACTGACGCCGAGTGGTGAGGAGTACGACGCAACGAAGTATCAATTCAAGCCTAACGAGGATGACCTGAGGGCATTGGTGGAGAAGGAGGTTTTGAAGAGGGAGCTTGAGGGCGGTGGGAAGCCCAGGTACATAGATTACTGCCGTAAGTTCGGTTTTGAGTGGGAGCCCATGAGTGACGTGGGGCACATGAGGTATGGGCCGGCCGCCACACTAATGATGGAGTTGGTCGAGGACTACGCGTGGAAGCTCGCCAATGAGCTCGGCATACCCGTGTTTAAGATTAGGGGCACGAACATGTTCAGGCGTGGCGAGAGGGCCATTGACGAGCACGCCAGGTTATTTAATGAGAGGATGTACACGATAGAGGGTGATAGGGACGAGTTGATAATGAGGTACGCGGCCTGCTTCCAGCAATTCGCGATGATTAGGGATTGGGTATTGAGTTATAAGGACATACCAATTGGCATGCTTGAGATAGCAGATAGTTATAGGTATGAGCAGCCCGGCGAGACCGTGCTATGCTTCAGACTGAGGAGGTTCTACATGCCCGACCTGCACATATTCACTAGGGACCTCAATAACGCCATGGAGGTGGCCCTGAGGCTTCATGAGGTCATATTTAGGGAGATTAGGAAGTTGGGTAGGGATTACGTGAGCCTGTATAACGTGACCAAGCAGTTCTACGACGAGCACAGGGACTACCTAATAGAGTTGGCTAGGCGTGAGGGTAAGCCGATACTGGTCAGGGTAATGCCTGAGCAGAAGTACTACTGGGTCTTGAACGTGGAGTTCCACATTATTGATGAGCTTAGGAGACCTAGGGAGATAGCCACGTTCCAATTCGACATAGGCAACGCCCGGAGGTTTGGCATTAAGTATAGGGATGAGAATGGGGAAATTATATACCCAGTGATCATACATACGGCAATAATTGGGAGTGTGGAGAGGTACATATACGCACTGCTTGATACGGCCGCCATTGCTGAGTCCAGGGGAGAAGTCCCGAGACTGCCAACGTGGATCTCGCCAATACAGGTTAGGATAATACCAATTGGTAAGGAGCACATGGCCTTCGCCAATGACGTGGCATCGAAACTCGAGGATAGGATGATTAGGGTGGACATTGATGATAGGTTTGATGAGACACTGGCTAAGAGGGTTAGGGATGCCGAGACGTTCTGGGTGCCCTACATAATAGTTGTTGGTGATAGAGAGACAAAGACTGGAAAATTGAGCGTTAGAGTCAGGGGCTCGCAGAAGCCCATTGAGCTGAGTATTGATGAGTTGATCGGCAAGATTGAGGAGGAGATAAGGGGGTACCCAAGAAGGCCATTGACAATGCCGAAGTACCTAAGCATGAGACCGTCAAGCATAATAACCTAGCACTCGGCACTCTTCCCAATCATCATGGGTCAGGCAGCAGCCCTTATCCTCATTAAGTGGAGGGTTATGAGGGAGAAAATAAACCTTTGATTTTGAATTAAATTGAAAGGCAAAATGACCATCAACCCAATGCGCCATACCAAGGAGCCCACCTCATCCAAGTCAAAGTGTGTTTAGATGCAGGCACTTATGCCTATGAAGAATGCAAAATACCAGGTAAAATAAGTAATATCATCACCANNGGCACCAACATGCCTACATTACCCTTCGGAAACGTGGTACCTGGGCTAATTTAGCATTACTATTCCCCAGAGCAGGTTTTACGAACATGAAGGTACTCATTTTAATGGCACTCTCTTCTCGAATTTATAATGAATTGATTTAAATTCCTCAAATTAATGCGCTATGTAGTGGTTAGGTTTAGTGAATTACCGCCTGACTTCTGGAGGGAGTTCAGGCTTTGGCATAGTGTGGGGAATGAGTTTAGCGGTTTATCACCGCCCGGCAACTTCGTGGGGTCGATGAACTATCCATATGTTAATGTCGGTGCGTTAGTTAATAGTGATGGTGATGATGCTGGATTGCTTGATAATCCCGAGGAATGGTTTAGGCGTGGATTCACTCAATGGGATATTGTTAGGCTTAGGTCCAGGATAATACTCACCAGGACCAAGGCCTCGGTTAAATCATTCAGTAGTCCAATTATTGAGAGGATTCGGGAGTTGAGCATTGGGCGTAACTCAGTCGATGTTGAGGTCAAGCTTAAGAAGATTGTGCTTGGTGCCTTGGCTGATGACTATCACGCACCCCTCGGTAATGTTGGTGAATTAAGGGACTTAAAGATCACATCTAACGTAAGTGCTGAGAATATTGTTGAGAGGTTGGTTAATGATTACGACGTTGACGCTAGGACAGCCGTTATCGAGCTGTACCGTGGTTCAATACCGGTGTCTAGAATACAGAGGATCTTCGCGGTTGGGTTATTGGGCAATGCGCGGTTTAGGAGATTGGTGCCCACCAGGTGGTCCATAACGGCCGTTGATTCCATAATCGGTGATTACCTAAGGGATAGGGTGATTAGTTATGATGAGGTTGGGCAGGTGGAGGTTCACGAAATGGGGTACATGGGTAATAGGTACTTCGTAATCCTCACCCCAGGGCCGTGGCGCTACGAGCTCATAGAATTGAAGATGCCTGGCTCTGTGTGGAATAGAAATGGTGATTCGCCTAAGGTATTTGCTGATTACGAAGGTGTACGTGGCATGAAGGGCTATGCCGAAAACACAGGCGGTGCATTCTACGCGATTAGGCTTGGCGTCCTTGAGTACCTCGATAGGATTAATAGGCAGGCTTCGGTGATCGTGGTTAGGGAGGTGACGCCTGAGTACAGGGTTCCGGTGGGTATTTGGCAGGCCCGTGAGGCTATTAGGAACGGCATGGGCATTAATGTTAGGAGATTCTCCGATATTAGTGAGGCGGTTAATTACGTGAGCGACTCATTATCAACAGGTCATTTATGGCTTAGCCATAGTCGCCTAATTAGGGAGTTAAGGAATGGCTTGGTTAGGTTTCTTATTTAATAATTGAAAGTATCATGCCGATCAGTAGGAATACTGTTAACACGGGCGAGCTTGCCTTAAACATTTGCCAAAACACCTCCTTATTTGGCCTAACAATTGCCTTAACGCTGTAATAACTACTCCAGGCCGCCGTAATGAGTAGTATGGCCAACCCAATGATGTTCCTGAGGATTAGCATGTAGAGGAATACCATATATATGTTCGAGATAACGTTAAGTAGGGCAACCAGTATCATTGCCCTATCCTCCCTCATTTGCAGAGGCAGCATCTTAATGCAGGTCCTTGAGTAATCATCCTTAGCCCTAATCACTAGGCTCCATATGTGGGCGGGTATCCATAGGTATATGGCCATTGATAGTAATACGGCCTCCAGATCCAGGGGCTTAGCTATTACCCAACCAGTGAGCAGCGCCGCATTGCCTGCAATACCGCCAATTAATACGTTACCCCAACTCCTGCACTTTAGGAGGACCGTATAAACTATTGCGTAGAGGAACCAACCCAAAACAACGAATATTGTCGGCCAAGGGCCAAGCCACACGTATGATAAGGCAAAGCCAATTAGCGATAGGAGGATTGACTCGATTAATGCGTTGGTTGGGCTAACGCGGCCGGCCGGTAATGGCCTACCCATAGTCCTGCTCATCTGGGAATCAATACCTCTTTCATAGTACATATTGAATACGGCCGAGCCGCCAGTACTTAGTAACCCAACAATTGTTAGCTCCACAACGTCCATAGGGCTTATCTTTGGCGCGGCGGCGAATACGTAACCGGCTATTGCGGCTAGCACGAGCAGCCAAATAACCCTGGGCTTCATTAATAATACATAATCCTTAATCGCCACGCTGAGCAGTAATTACTCATTACATTAAAAA
>DAXY01000008.1:17277-24565 GCA_002506645.1 Vulcanisaeta distributa
TTATTTTATTTAATAATAATAAAGCCTTGACAGTGCCCATGGGCTATGTGAAGGTTGGCGTAGTAATTAAGGCACAGAGCCCAAGGGCGTTTTGGTTTAGGGTATTTGATAATGCCGAGGATAGTGTGAATGTTGGCACGTTCGTGACCCTGGACAACTATGAGAATAGGGCTAATGGGCCGGTACTCGCCAGGGTGACTAAGGTCACCAGGCGTAATTACCTAGTGGATGATAGGGTCATTGCCCAATTAGGGAGTGAGGACGTGATCAATACCTTCAGGGACTACGGCATTGACATTCAGTACATCGCCCAATCAACGTTGGCTAGGGCCTCAATAATTGGTTATAGGGTTGGCTCGAGATTTTCTAAGCCGCTTAAGCCTCCCAAGCCCATGGACTTCGTGTACCTACCAACCGAGGCCGAGCTCAGTAGGCTACTTAGGCTCGATAATGATGGGGTCAGGTTAGTCATTGGGAGGGTGAGGTCATCATCAATACCGGCCGAGCTAGACGCCAATAAGTTGGTGTCCCACCACTGCGCAATACTGGCAGCCACGGGGGGTGGTAAGTCCTGGCTCGCCGGCGTCATAATTGAGGAGCTGGCGTTGAGGGCTGAGATACCGATAATAATCATAGACCCACACGGTGAGTACTCGGCAATGCAGGTTCCGAAATCCCCAAGTGATGATGCTAAATACGTGGCCAGCCTCGTCAAGGTCTACGTACCTGGTAAGGTCGATACTGCAAGCCTCGATGAGTACTTCAGGGGTAGGTTTGGCGTTGAGAGGAGGTACGTGAGGTTCGGGATTAATCCAAGGTCACTATCGCTAAGGCTTATGGAGGGTTTACTCGATCATTACTATGGGCTCACGGACGCCCAGAGGAGGATTCTCGAAGAGGCTTGGCAGTACGTGGGCCTGGATAACGAATTAACGGGCCTTGATGAATTCCTAAATGACCTGGAGAAGAACGGTAGCAAGGTTGTTAGGGGCTATGGTAATGAGGTAGCCCTATCCACGCTGTTGACCAAGGTTAGGATGCTTGTGGAGAATAGGCCATTCTTCATAACGAGACCTGGCGAATTCTACGGCAATGAACCAATAAGGCTTCTGGAAATTAGGGACCTGATGGAGTACGGAATACACGTGATCGACCTAAGCGGCCTGGATCTAATAGATCAACAAGCCCTCGTAGCCCTAATACTGAATGGTGTATTTAGGGTATCGGCCATGAGGAGGGATAGGCCGGTATTCATCATCGTTGAGGAGGCCCATAATTACGCACCCTCCGTGGGTTCATCGTTGAGCACTTCGGCGTTAATAAAGATTGCTAGGGAGGGTAGGAAGTTCGGCGTTGGTTTGTGCATAATTAGTCAAAGGCCAAGTAAGGTTCACCCGGACGTCCTTAGTCAATGCCTGACCCAGATATTTAAGAAAATAATTAATCCCATCGATCTAAGGTACGTCAGGAACATCGTCGAGTTCATCTCCGACGAGGACCTATGGGAGGTTAGGGTGCTCAATGAGGATGATGCCTTGGTGACGGGGCTTGCAGTCCCAATGCCATTACTTGTTAAGGTGAGAGATAGGTTGACGGAGCATGGTGGTGTAACGCCGATGCTCAAACCAAGAGGCTGAAGCATTTTGATTTATTAGGCGTAATTAAGTATTATTCATGTATAATAGAGTCAGGTAAAACTTTTATTGAACTCTCGTGAACGATTATTGTGCGTATAATCCTTGGCACACCAATCAACTCGAGGCCGAAGCCCTGGCTTTACTTCCGCGTACCAGCGATCATGGTCAACGCCTTCGACGTAATGAAGAGCAGAATCAGTGGAAGAGTACATGCCATAAAGAATGTACTGCAATACGATGGGGAGGTTTGGATGGATAGTGGTGGGTATCAATTTCTTAGGCACGGTAAAATACCCGACATTGAGGACCTGGCCAGGGTATATGATCAGTACTGGGACGTTAGGTACTTCCTAAACCTTGATTACCCACCAAGCCCCACTGATGATGAGCATGAACTAAGGTTGAAGTTAAGTAAATCACTTAATAACTATGAGTATCTAGTTAAGAGGTTTGATAATGTAATACCCGTAATACACTACCACTGGATGACGAATGTAATCATGGATTACTTAACTAAGTACCTAGACTTCAACCCAGGCTGCATCGCAATAGGTGGTTTGGTACCCTACATATTGATAAGTCGGGGCGTGCCCAAGGGCTCAAGGAGGTCGGCACTGAGGTTCCTACTCAGGGTTAAGCGTGAAATAGGCATATGCATACACGTACTCGGTCTCGGCTCACCCATAATAAACCCAATACTCAAGGTCATGGGCATCGATAGTACTGATACAAGCACTTGGAGGGTTAAGGCGGCCTATGGCAAGGTGGTCATGCCAGGCGGTGGTGAGAGGCACGTCAGCGGCAGGGTAATAAGCTTCGGAGGCAAGGAAGCAACGCTTAACGACTTAACGAAGCTTCACGGGTTCCTTAAGTCCACGGGGTTCCCCATGATCGATCAGTTTAGCAGCATCTCAACGAGTTTTGAGTACAGGGCATTGGTGAATGCGTGGGTCGTGCTCAATAGTTTTGAGGAACCGAGTGGTGGCGTGTTTAGGGCAATATATGAGGAGTTGGTGCAGGAGGTTGCTGGGCAGATTGCCGAGGAGGTCCTAAGGACCTAGGGGTCACACTTATTAATGTTTTATAACTCCACGTAATTACGTGAGGAGGGTCCAGAAAAACTGCCTAACGTTGGTCGTGGACGTGTGCAATGATACATTCGGTAAATTTAAAGGTGCACTAAACGCTGCCATTAGGCGGGCTGGCTTTGGCGGTGCCCTGAGGGTCCTCGTTTATAAGTGTAGGGAATTGAATTTCAACGAGTACGTTAGGGAATTGAATTCGGTAGTCGCCAATAACTATTCCGTGTCGATCTTCGTATACGAATTTGATGACTTGAACTCATTAATTAACGAGTTGAATAGGAATGTATTTAATGGCTGTGATAGTTATAGCGTATTGTCAACGATTGATTTACCCACGGGCATTAATTACGAAAAGCTGGACCTGGGCAAATCCGCGGAGCATGTGGCGATGCGTAAGTAATTTCGTTCCTAAATCACCGCCCTTAATGTCGGGTCATTGTCGTGAGGCCGTTTAATCAATGCGTCAGCTTAGCCCAGCACATCACGGCTCAGGCCTTGCAAGCATCATCACACGAGCGGGCAATTACTCAATCCAGTAGTAATGATCAATGGACCTATTAAGCACTGGGTCGTAGAGCTCAATCTCGAAGTAACCACTCGGCTTTATCTGACCTTTAACCGTGGGTATTGTGCCTGAGAAGACCACGACATTCTTGAGGTCCGGCACTACTTCACGTATTAGGTCAACGAGTTTATCTGGCGTCAGTAAAAACTTCGTGGTGCCTTCTTGGTAAAGCGTCTTCTTATCATCCTCAAGTATCCAACTCCTCAGTACTAAGTCGTCCCAGTGGTCCACAATTTCCCTAAGCGGCCAAGCCCTCCTAGCAACTATCTTTGGGTACATGTGCTTACCAGCCAATATGCTGCATCTCTCGGCTTCCCTATCCGTGTGGTCGCTACCCACGGTTACGTAGATCTCATCCTCATTCTTAATTAATAGTACGTACTCAACCTCACCACTATTTAGGTCACTGACCTTCCTAATGTAATTGCTCGTGGTGACTAGGTATGGCTGTAGTATGTATATCTCCGGTACGTTCTTGGGCCCGCTAATGCCTATCCTGCTCAATTCCTCAACCTCCCTCTTAATGATGTCCGTCGTCCTCCCCGACCAGACGAAAATCACTAGGTCACTGACGGCAATTTCTATGTCTCTCTCATTACCATTCTTATACTCTATGGTTATATTAAGTCTATGCATAGACGAGCTCTGGTTTATAAAGCAATTACCTTATTAAACTTTTAGTCCCATACCTACCTAAGTGGGTGGAAATGCTAATAAAATCCTGATGCAGTGCTGGCAAGATGATATCCGAGATTGTCAGGTTCGGCCTCGTCTCGGAGATTAGGCTCGCAATACCCAACGCCGATGATGCGCTTGATTACCTAAGGCTAATGCTGAATATTTTAATAGGGTTGATGGCGTCAATACCGCCGGCCCTGGCGCAAAGCGTTAAGCCTGAGGTGCCAGTATTCGTAAAGTCGGTTAATGGCGGAACCGAGATTTCGATACATTACTCGCCGCTCATGCCGCTGATAAGGATCAGGACATCCAAGGACTTAATAAACAAGATTAGTGGCATTAACTTCATCGGCGTGGTCCTCGATTCAGGGGGCACCGTATTGAAGATGTACAGGAATAGGGACGAAATTAATAGGGATAGGGAGAAGGTACTCTTCATATTCAGGGTATTCATGAACTCGGACGTCGAATTACAGCCACTGCCAAGCGTGTCCAGGGGGCAGGGCAGCGTAATTATTTAAACTAATGCTTAAGGAACAATTGGCGAAATGCTTTTAATAGGTTAAATGCAGTGACCCACAATGCCCTTCAGCCATACGAAGATTGTGGGGCCCACGGGAAGGTACGGAGCTAGATACGGCATGGGCGTGAGGAGGAAGGTGCTTCAGATAGAGGTTAAGCAGAGAGGTAAGCACAGGTGCCCGAGGTGTAAGTCACTAGTTAAAATGGAGAGGATAGCCTTCGGCATATGGAGATGCCCAAAGTGCGGCTACACCTTCGCCGGTGGTGCCTGGGTACCGCAGACGATAGCAGGTAAGACGCTGGCCACGGAGGCGGCGACCAAGCAAGTTACTAAGTGAAGTACCGGTAATGGGTTTGATAGTGCTGACATCCTCGAGGAACGCCAGCACTAGAATGAGGCAATTCCTTAATGAATTGGAGCTTGTAATACCCAACGCAATTAAGGTGAACAGGGGTAAGTCATCGATCATTGAGATTGCAGGTAAGGCCCTTGGCCTCGGCGCCAATAAAATACTATACATCGGCTCCAGGGGTGGTAACCCAAGCTTCATGAGGTTTTTAAGGGTTAGGGAGGGAGTCATCGAGCTCATGCCCTACTTAATAAGGATATTCGGCGTTAAGTTGTTGATTGACATGCCCATCGGCATCGTTAATAGGCGGAGGGCGCGTAACGGCGTTATTATATCCCTGAGGGAGTATACGGAGGTTATGGACGTACTGAGCGAGCAACTTGAGCTACCCAGCGCCAGGGTTTACGACTTCGATAGTATTAGGGGCATGTACGACGTCATCTTCCTGATTCATAGGGTTGGTAATGAATACGAACTACAAATACTGAACGGCAGGGACTTAGGCCCTTACGGGCCCTTCCTGAGGATTAGCGACGTCATTTACATGAAGCCAAGGGTGATTCGGGTTGGGTGAGTGCGTTTTTAGGGCTAGGTTTTTCCTTGAGGGTGTTGATAAGGAGTTGATAATTAAGTCGTTCAAGACCCTCGAGAGGGAGATGAGGTTTGGGAGGGGATTCGTCAAGGTTGAGACTGATGGCGATAACGTCGTGATAACGATCTGCGCAAAGGACCTAACAAGCCTGAGGAGCTTGGTTGGCGGCGTCATGAAATCGCTGTACCTAATACTCAGGGTTGAGGAGCTTGGCTAAGTACCGTAGGCCCAATCACGGGCATTGCTTCCCGGAAAACATGAGGATTAATACTTATTAAGGCTTACATCAACGGCGCCTTAATGAGTTCATTACCGCCATCATTACAGTCAGACCTGGAGAAGCTTCAGGCACTACAGGACCAATTAAATAGTGTTAGGGTTAGGAAGCAGCAGTTCGAGAGCGAGCTTAGGGAGGTTGAGAGGGCCATATCGGAGATTGAGAAGGTATCCGCCGAGAGTAAGGTCTACAAGATTGTTGGTTCCTTCCTAGTCCTCGTCACTAAGGACCAGGCACTTCAGGAGCTTAAGGATAGGAAGGAACTCCTCGAACTCCACATAAAGACCCTATCCAGGCAGGAAAGTATGTTGATGAAGCAGATTGAGGACCTGAGGACTCAAATAAACGAAGCCCTCGCCAAGCTACAGGGCGGGGCTGGCGGAGTCGCCAAGGGTGGTGGTTAAAGGTAATGAGTAATAATGAGTTAATTAATGAGATAGTTAACGTGGTCGCTGAGGAAGTTTACAAGTACCTAATGCATAAGCTCCCGGAGAAGCTCCTTGAGGACGTGGTCATTAACGTGAGTTTCAGCGACATTAGTAATTATACCCTTGAAATCAGTATTGACGCCACGGCTAACCCACTATTAAAGGGGCTTAATGACATTATTAACGATGCCATCGAGTTTGGGTTTAAAATAGCGGATTACCTAATGGATAAGTTTAGGAGGGGTGAATTGGTTGGCTTATCCACTGGAGAGATTGAGAGAATTGCTGAGGAATACGCGAAGGGCCTGCGTAATAACGCATAGGCATGCTGACTTAGACGCATATGCATGCGGGGTTGCTGTTAGGGAATTAATTACAAGGTTCAACCTCGAGGTGGATCTAGTGATTCCAGAGGGACCCTCCCACAATGTTAAGTCCCTCCTCACCAGGCTCAATATTAATTACCAAGGCTCGGACAACTGTGGTGAGGTCGATCTTGTGTTCTTAGTCGATGTTAGTACATATGCTCAATTGAATGAGTTTAGGCACATAATCAGTGATAGGCCTATGGTAGTCATTGATCACCACGAGGTACATAACGTGGTCCCCACGATCTCATTCATCGACCCCGGCGCCACGAGCTGCTCCGAAATCGCAGCCCAGGTGCTTAGGGGATTGGGGATTGAACCAAGTGGTGATGTGGCGACACTGCTCATCAGCGGTATATTGAGCGATAGTGGTAGGTTGAGCAGGGCTCGGCCCGAGACCTTCGAGGTACTGGCCTGGCTCCTTAGGCTGGCGGGTAGGGATTACAGGGATATAATCAATGCCATGACTGAGGAGGTGACCTTTTCCGAGAGGATGGCGAGGGTTAAGGGCCTACTGAGGATGAGGGCTTATCGAGCCGGTGATTACATAATATGCCTAAGTAATGTAAATGCCTATGAATCATCACTTGCAGATACGCTGATTAGGTCTGGCTGTGATATAGCGCTGGTAGTTTCGGAGCATGATGGGGAAATGAGACTATTTGGTAGGGGCAGTAAGAGGATTGTCGATAAGGTTTCTCTTGCTGAGGCATTTAATGACCTGGCTCAGTACTTCAATGGTGAGGGTGGTGGGCATACGATGGCCGCAGCCCTGAGCATTAAGGT
>DAXY01000008.1:24618-25529 GCA_002506645.1 Vulcanisaeta distributa
AGAACTATTTTTAATTAAGTTAATAAATTAATGCGTTTTACCTAAGCCTTAATTCCATGAGTACCCTAAGTAACCTATGCATTAGGATTGCGTGATTGATGAGGCCATGGCTGGGGGTTGGGGCGTCCCCATTAGTTGGCGCCTTATTGATGTTTATCCCATCAATGCTTGCAGTAACCTCACCTAACTTACCACTACTTATCTGGCCATTACCCGTTATGTTGCTTTGCCCAGGCGCGGTCGTGCTTACCTTGAATACCTGTAATGTGCACCACGTGACGCCACTTACCTGTGACTCATACGGAGGCATTAGGTATTGCTCAGGGGTTATTGGTATTACTGTCCTGTTGTAGAAGTCATAGGCCTGTAGGTATCCTCCAAATAGTAGTGATTCGTTGAGTAGGTACAATCCCGTCGGGTAGTTCCTGGTTATGTAAATCGGTATCGCGTAGCCGCTTAACGCCACGTACTCGACCCTCAGCAGGTAGTACGTGTTGGGTAGGCAGGTTGGGTTTACGATAGTGCCGTTGGGTAGCAAGGGTATTGGAGATAGGTATATGGTGGGTCCAAAGGGTATGAGCCTCGGCCTTTGGTAAATGGCGTATCCGTAATTCGTCAACTCACCAATCGTGGTATTGGGACTAAGTACCTGCCTAGCAACCAATGTTGAGTTCGCGTACTCACTGAATGAGAACCTAAGGACCTTGAGGATCTCTGGGAAGGCTTGGCTGGGCCATGAACTCGCGTTCACGCCCTGCCCAACCCACATGGTGAATACGCTAATGCCAGGTAGCCCAACCTCGTAATACTCACCAACGCCTTGCGTGGCTGGGTTATAGCCGTAGTAGTAATTCCATAGGTAATACGGTTCACCATTAAGGGCTATTAAGTAGCCACCCACCGTACTCAAC
>DAXY01000036.1:0-1559 GCA_002506645.1 Vulcanisaeta distributa
TAATCGTTAAGAGGACCATTAAGGGAGGTTATGAGATTGTAAAGGTTAGGATGCCCGGAGTAATATCGGTTGAGCTAGGCATCAATACGCCAAGATTCCCGGACTTCGATAGGTTACAGTGGGCCCAGAGCCAATTCAAGACTACGGTATGGGGTATTAAGGACCTCGGACTTACTGAGGATGAGGTTGGCTTTAAGGGTTCATTAACTGCTGTGACGGAGTTAAGGGAGTTGAGACCTCGTGAACGTTTACGCCAATTCATTGAGGGCAGCCCTGAGGAGATCGCCAGAGAGCTCATTAAGAGGCTTGGCTTGAAGTAGGTTAGCCGGTTAGCTCATCGAGCTTATTTAAAACATCCGCATAACCGCTCTGCCTTAGCTCATTGACCTCGCTCTTCTCATACTTATAAATCAAGTCCGCCCTATTTGGTTCGAAGTCCCAGGGAGCGACTAATATATAGTCGCCAACCCTGAGCCACATCTTCTTCCTATACTTACCCGGTATCCTCACAAGCCTGACCTTACCGTCCTGGCACACGGCCTTTGCCCTATCATCACCGACAAGTTCCACTACCTTAGCCAGCATTTCCCCCTCCTCAGGAAGCCTTACCTTACCTCCCTGTTGCGTTTCCTTGGGCATCCGCGGTAATAAACCTCATACCTTTATAAACCCAACCTTCATAGTCAACACATGTCATTGAGTACGTACTTGTCATTGCCAATTACAATCTCAAGAGCCTTCAATCCCTGGTTCTCGACACACCGGGCCTCGTAGTTGGGCACCGACACGCCACCCTTAATTAGGTCGCCCAGCCTCACATTAACGATATCCCTACTGCCCAATTCCATTAACCTAAACGTGCCCTGCGAGTACGAGAGTACGTAATACGGCCTATTCGAGTAAATAATCACCGAGCCACGGCTTAGGGGCACTAAGGTAACGCTTATGCTTAGTTTAGTAATTACTTTATCGCCACGTCCCCTAACCACGCTCTGGCTCTCCCTCACCCTACTCGGTATGGACTTATGGATCTTATAGGCAATAGTCCTTGCGAGGCCTTGGTCAGATAGCTTAATGTCAAGTCCTCCCCACGCGTCCTCAATTCTTAGGAAGCCGCTCCTCTCATTACCAATTACTTCCTTCCTGACAATATCGAGTATTAACCTCCTCAACTGCCCGCTAATTGGGACAACACTCCTAACCTGGATAATAGCCCTCTCCCTCTCGTTAATCATGTCCCTGCACCTGGGACATAACTCCTCACTATACCTAATCCTGACCTGCACATCCTCCTCATAATCGCTAATGAGTTCATGGACGGAACCCCTAACCCTAACAATCGCTGTGTTGAGGCCGGGCCTTAGGCTGAGTGTCTCTATGGACGTGCTAGTGACCCTGCCCATGTACTCCAGCGACTCCAGTATTAACTTCTCAATAACCCCCGCATCCCTAATCCACCTACCCCTGTAGAGTATTGCCCCGCAGCTTGGGCACCTGACTATGCCCACCACGTCCCTCCTCACCCTAGCCAGTGGGTGGGTCTTCCTGTAGCAGTCTGG
>DAXY01000036.1:1621-2384 GCA_002506645.1 Vulcanisaeta distributa
AGATTAATTAAAACCTTTCATCACCGCAATGCTTAATACGCTAGGCATTATAGGTACCTGTGAGTAAGGACGTTGAGTCGAGGATAATAAGCATAGTTGATGAGATGAAGTCCTCAGTGGTGAGCATAATAACGACCAGGCTAATGGTTGATGAGTGGCTCAATGCAACACCAGTCAGGGGCCTTGGCACGGGCTTCTTCATAGATGATAGGCACGTGGTCACGGCAAATCACGTGGTTCAGGACGCGACGGAGTTGGTCGTGGTCACGCCAGACGGTGATGAGTACGAGGGCGAGCTGTTGGGTAGGGACCCAGAATTCGACGCTGCTTTGATTAGGGTTGAGGGCGCTCGCTCTATCAAGTCCGTTAGGCTAGGCGACTCGGATAAACTTAGGGTTGGGCAAATGGTGATAGCCATAGGCTACCCATTGGGATTACTTGGTGAGCCAACGGTTACCCTGGGCGTGGTCTCTGCGGTGGGTAGGAGCATAAGGACCCCGGTGGGCGTCCTCGAGGGCTTGATACAGACGGACGCCGCAATAAACCCAGGTAATTCAGGCGGTCCACTACTCAACCTAGATGGTGAGGTTGTCGGCATGAACACGGCAATAATAGCGGGTGCCCAGGGAATAGGCTTCGCGGTGCCAATAAACTTGGTTAAGTTAACTATCGATGAGATACTGAGGTTTGGTAGGATTGTTAGGCCTAGGCTTGGTATATACGGTGTCGACCTCAGCAAGCCCATGGCCAAGTACTTCAGGTT
>DAXY01000036.1:2414-11726 GCA_002506645.1 Vulcanisaeta distributa
GGTATTAGGCAGGGTGACGTAATTACGGCAATTGACGGGGAGGAATTGTCAAGCATTGTCCAGCTAAAGGTGCACTTGGCGAGGAGTTTTATCGAGGGTAATAGGGTATTTGACTTAACCGTGGTTAGGGGTAGGACGAGGTATAGGATTAAGGTGAGCATTTAGTGGTAATCATTTCTGTTTAAAAATTTAAAATGTAAGCCTGCCCCAATCAACAATGGGTGGGTTGGCAATACCAAATTACTCAGGCGAGGGGATTCTGAATCTGGCCAATACATTATTGTCACACTTCGGCGCACCACCCAGGGGGTCTAAGTTAAGGCTCGACCTAGACTTAAGCGATAGCGTGGTTTTAATACTAATTGACGGCCTCGGTTATGGAGATTTAACGAATGTAATGGGCAACTCACTGCCCGTGAGTAGGCTCTATAGGATAACCTCCACATTCCCCACAACCACGTCTACGGTATTGACGACGCTATTCACAGGCTTAAGCCCCGGCCAGCACGGGGTTTTAGGCCCCAACCTCTACGTTAAGGAGGTTGGGTCCATAGTAAATACGTTATCGATGGGTCCCGTGACCGGCGAGAGGGATGGTCTTTACAAAATGGGTTATGACCTGAGGAGGTTATTCCCAATAAAATCTACCATATTCGAGGAACTAAGCAACATGGGTATAAGGAGTAGGGTTTATGTGCCCAAGGGCCTATCCGGCGGTTTATCGAGGATAACGTATGCGGGGGCTGAGGTTGTGGAGTACGCAACGCCGTATGACGCGATAGTAAATGCGTCAAAGTTCTTAAGCGAGCATAGGACCAGCTTCGTGCACATATACATAACCAGCGTGGACTCGGCCGCGCATAAGTATGGCCCGGACTCCGAGGAGTGCATTGCCGTGATTAGGGAGACCGTGGACTCCGTAATCAGGCTTGCCAAGAAGTACCTAGTCAACTCCACGGTATTGATAACCGCGGATCATGGCCATGATGAGGTTAGTTCAAATATCAGGGCCAACGACATACCGGGACTAATGAGACTTCTACATGTACCACCCTACGGCGATGCCAGGGCAATATACCTTAAGCTTAGCGATGGGTATGGCATTGATGAATTAATGGGGTTACTAAGTAAGTACAACGTGCGTGGACGCTTCATTGGTAGGGAGGAGGCCGTGGGCATGGGCCTATTCGGCGAGGTGTCTGGGGATGTGATTGATAGGGTTGGTGATGTAATATTCATACCTAGCAGTGGTTCATCATTCATTTACCTATACAGGCCGGATAATGAGGAGGTGCTGGCCCTGAGGGGTCAACATGGTGGGTTAACCGAGAGGGAGCTCTACGTCCCATTGATCCAACTGTGATCACTCACCAATTAACCTGCCCAACCTCCTACGTGACTTCTTTATCTGGCTAACCATCCTCTTCATTAATTGGTAATAATTGAGTAGTTCCTTAACGTCCTTCGGCGACACCCCAGCGCCTTTAGCTATCCTGCGTATCCTCGATGCATTGATTATGTCTGGGTTCATTAACTCCTCCTTAGTCATTGAGTCCAGGATGTACCTCCACCTCCTCAGCATTTCCTGGGCACTACTCATCCTCTCCTCATCAAGCATCACGGCCCTGTACTGCATCGGCAACATACTAGTTGGTAGTAATTCCAGGATTTTACTCAGCGGTCCAAGCCTCATTATGGAGTCAATCTGCTTCTTAATAGTTAGTAGGTTTATCTTACCCTCCTCAATCTCCTCCATGACCTTACTCTCCTCCTCAACGGCCTTAATCCTCTCAATCAATGTCTCAAGATCACCCATGCCGAGGAGTCTCGACACGTACTTATTCGCGTCAAACACCTCGATCTCGTCAATATCCTCACCAACGCCAATGAACTTAATCCTGGCGCCACTCCTTATTACTGACGTCAATGCGCCGCCGGCCTTGGCCGTGCTGTCCATCTTCGTCAGGAACACGCTGTGTATCGGCACGTACTTCATGAATGCCTCGGTTTGGGCAGCCGCCTGCCTACCTACCGTCGCGTCGATCACCAGCATGACCTCATCGGGCTTAGCCTCATCATAAATTGCCCTAGCCTCCCTCAGCAACTCCTCCTCGTTCCTATGCCTACCCGCCGTGTCAATTATTACCAGGTCAGCCCTATTCCTACGCATGTACTCGAGGCCATGCCTCAATATGGCTATTGGGTCCCTGGAACCCTCCTCACCATAGAATAGGGCATTGACCCTCTCGGCCAATTGCTTAAGTTGGTGATAAGCACCAGGCCTATACGTGTCTGTCTCGATGAGCCCCACCCTCAGGTTCCTCTTTATGTAGAACCTGGCGAGCTTAGCCGCTGAGGTTGTTTTACCACTACCTTCAACACCAATGAGCATCAACCTATACGGCCTCTTACTAATGCTGACGTCAGGCGCGCCCTCACCACCCAAGGCCTTCACCAACTCTTGATAGAGTAGGTATAGTAGGAATTCCTTGCTCGTGATGCCCTGGGGAGGTCTCTCCTGCCTAAACCTATCCTCAATGGCCCTCGTTATTGATAGGACCACGTCGGCGCTAACGTCGGCCCTCAGTAATATCCTCTGGATATCCCTCAAGACCTCCTTGAGCGTAGCCTCATCTATGTAATTCAACCCCCTAATCCTATTGACCAGGTTCGTGAATGCCTCAATCAATGGGTTTGGCGCCACTGCGAATCAATCTCTGCCTAATACCTTAAATAATTTATTGCGGGTATTGCTGGGTCTCGTAGTATTGGGATGTGTAGTACTGCTGCGGGTAGTAATAGTAATAGCCCTGCGGGGCCTGCTGCCCGCAATAATAACTCCTGTAGTAATTGAGCGCGTTCTCATCATTTAATGGGCCAATTACGTAAATACCGCCTGGCCCTATCTCGTATATGAGCTTCACCGGCCTAATGGGCATCCACCTCATCTTCCTAATGAACATGACCCTGGCCAGGCACTCAAAGTTGCTATTGGCCATGGATATTTCCCTAAGGGAGAGCATTATGACACCACTTGCCAAGTACTCCTCAACACCAAACCTACTAAGCTTATTCTCCTCGCCCGTGGGTATTTCCGAGGTCATTATGGTGGTCACGTCCTTAAGCTTCTTGAGCTGGAACACCAACTCCCTAAGGTACTCTCTAATCCAGATGATGTCCTGGTGGCTCATTATTATCAACGGCGCTATTGGGTCTATGACTAACCTCTTAACGTTGTACTTCCTGACCTGCTCAATAATCATCTTAGCCAAGTCCCTCGGGTCGAGGGTTATCTTCTCATCACGTGCATAAATGCGGAAGTACGTCCTGAAGTCGGCCATTATTAACTTATTATTCTTTTCATACACATCGAGGTCCCAACCAAGTGCGTCCCTAACACCCCTCTTAACGTCTTCTGACGGTTCATCAACAGTCACGTACATGCCCACCTCACCAAGCTCCGCGCCCGTCCTCAGGAATGTTAAGCTGAATATCGTCTTCCCAGTACCCGCCTCACCAGCTATTAAGTAAACCTCACCCCTCTTGAACCCACCACCGAGTACGTACGTGTCTAGGTAATTAATCCCCGTAAGTGCCTTATCCTCGTAGTAATAATAGTAGTATGGGTATTGATCCTGGGGATAAGGCATTGTCTGTGTATTGTATGGGTATTGATAATAAGTCGTTGCGTCATTGTAGTAATTAGTTGATTGATAATTTCCATAATAATTATTATAATTCGAATAAGTATCTGAATCCGAAACCGCCTGTCTCTTCATTGAATTCATTGTCTCGCAGTAACTGTTAAGAGTGCTTATATATGTTGCGTTTCGTCAATGTTCCTTCGGTCTTACCTTAAGTTGAACGTTGAACTTCTTCCTAATATTCTCGAGTTTAGGTAGGCCCTTGGAAATAACGACGCCCAGGTACGCATCGGGGACCTGTATCACGACAGATCCATCCTCACTCTTAATTATTGATATTTCCTCGGGCGGCACGTACTTCCTCAAAACCCTAACAATCCTACCAATCAGTCTCTTATCACCAACTGCTTGACTAACCCTACGTGACTTACCGATCGGCGTCACGAAGATCTCCTCACCGAACACGTAGATTTCGTACTCCACGGTATCGTTTATGAAATCCTTAACAACAACAACGGGCCTGGCCAAGTCCTCCTCGCTCATGCCCTCGGGCACCTTAACCGTGAGTTCGAGACTATACACCCTCTGGACCTCGCCATCCTTCATGAAGAGCACAGTATCTATTATCGATGGTAACATGCCCAGCTCGGTCCTACCTATGAACCTCTGTACCGCATCTATGGGGCTTGTAGCGTGGACTACGCCTACCATGCCGACGCCGGCCAACCTGAGGTCTATGTATAATTGGAAGTCTGCCGTATCCCTCATCTCGTCGAATATTGTGAAGTCGGGCCTCGATAGCAGTAATAGGTCATGTATCTCCTCAGACGAGGCGTAGGTCTTCGATATCTGTGTTATTTCATTGGGCAGTATCATGTCCCTCGGCGACTCCACCGTCTTGACGACCCTGCCGAGGCCCATGTAGTACTCAGCCAGTGCCTGGGCGAAGGTAGTCTTGCCGGCGCCAGGGGGCCCAGCTATTAATATGCCCTCGGCCTGCTTGCTCAACCTCTCAAGAACCTTGGGATGTAGTGAGTACTCCTCGAGCCTCCTCTTGATTAGGGGCTTGACGGCCGTTATCTCGATACCGTCCGAGACGGGGGGTAGCGCAATCACAATCCTGTACTCACCATGCTGAATAATTAGTGAGTTTTCCCTCCTAATCTCAACCCTCGTATTGCTGTCGGCCATGAGCGATGCCGATATTAATTCCCTAACCACCCTCTCGAGGTACTCCCTACTGAGTGGTTCATTGCCCAGGGGCACTAACTGCCAATTACCTGGCCTGCCCTTCTTGGCGTAGGGTATTGAGCCCTCCTTCAGGTGGACGGACATTGTGTCACTATCGAAGAACTTCTCAATCTCTAACTTATCCTTACGTTGCCCAATGAATAGGGTCTCGATACCCATTGCCCGCGAGATCTCGAAATTCAACTCATCGCTCGTCACGAGCGTCGCGCCTAATTCCCTGGCCAACTCCCTAACTATTTCATCAACTGAGTGCTGGTCGGGCCTCGTTATTGACTTTGGCATTGTTGATACGTACTCAATCCTCACGTCCTCGAGGCCTAGCTTGCTTATTGAATCCATTATGTAGTTCAATTCCCTAATACCTAACCAACCCAGTGCACCACCTGCCCTAGCCTCACTCTCAAACCTCCTAACTATCTCCGTATGTATCAATAGCCTACCCCTGATACTACCCCTCAATATTACCTCCTTTAGGCTTCCGTCCAAGAATACCGATGTGTCAGGTACGTAAATACTGCTTACCTGCATCCCGCTTATCGCTATGTAATCGATACAAGCTACCCTTAATAAACACTTTTACTCATAATAAGTCCTATTAATCACCGTCGATAACGACGGCGCCCTCCATGTCTAGGGCAGCCCTCAACACCGAACCGCCCGTAAGCTCTATAGCCTTCTCAACCTCAACCTTGTCGGACAGCGCAATCATACAACCACCACCCCCAGCACCCGTTAGTTTAGCCCCGAGGGCACCGGCGCCTCGGGCTGCGTAGACCAACTCGTTCAATTGCCTCGTAGATACGCCGAGGGCCTCCAGCAGTCCGTGGTTTATGTTCATTAACATACCCATTAATTCCAAGTCGCCTCTCTCCAGCGCCTCCCTACCCCTCCTCGTGATTAAGCCTATTGACCTTATTATCGGTTCGATTACGTCCCTCATCATTTCATACTTCCTCCTTACCATGGCCACCAAGTCCTTTGTCGTGCTCGTCCTCGGTACGTAACCAATGATTAATGGTACGGCGATCCTGGGCTTAACGGGCTCCATAACCGCGTTATCGCCCTCGGGCCTCACGTACATTATACCCCCGAAGGTTGCCATCGTCGTGTCGGTGGGGCTTGCCGACCCCTGGACATCCCTCTCGACCTGCCATGCCAGGCGCGCCAACTCGCGCTTATCAATGTCATAACCCACCTCCCTTATGTACGCATATATTGTTGCGACGGCTACCGCGGCTGAGGTGCCAAGCCCAGCGCCAACGGGCATCTCTGACCGTATCTCCAGGTCTATGCCGGCCTTCCTGTCCAGGTAGTTCATGGCCACCTCGACGGCCCTCTTAACATAACTCAGCGCGGAGATTACGGCGCCGTAGTCTGTCCTGGCTACTATATCGCCGTCCTCGCTGATCGTGACCGAGACACCCGCTAGTTTCAAGTCCCTGGCGTTAATGCTTACCTTATTATCATCCCTAGCCCTTGCCGTGACATAGACGTACTTATTAATTGCCATGGCCAGGGCGGGCTCGCCATAAACAACCGCATGCTCGCCATAGAGTATTACCTTACCGGGCGCCCTTACAGTGACCACAGTGGCTATAGCACTTTAGGAAAATTAAGCTCTTCCACCGAACAGCCCGAGCCCTTCGGCCTACTAAGGCCAATTATTATGTTAGTCACGGTCTTACGTGCGTCATTAAGTCCGCGAATTACTGCAACGTAACTCGGTATTAATATTGCAAACCCTGAGAGGGGCGGTTGTTGATGCGCAGTCGAGATTACTTTCAATTATCCCTAAATGGCTAAGTATAATTCGTTAATGATGCCGTTGTTCATTACCAACGAAACTACGTACCCTACTTAAATGGATTACCGCAATGCCTAATGAAATCATCAATGGTATTAGGAATAGGGTCTCTGTGCTAGCTCTGTAGAGCTCACCTGTTATATAGCTACCAATTGTTTGCCCAATTAACTGAAACACTATTAACAAGCCCATGCCATAGCCCCTCCTATTAATCCCAATTCTAACGCCCAGCTCGCTCTGTATTGCCGTAATGATTAACTGAGCACCGACCTGAAGCATGAGTAGGTAGCCCATGACTGAGTAGATGTTCGCAATCATGCCTATTGCGCTACCCACCGCGCTAATTATCGTGCCTAGAATAAACAACCTATTTCTGTACCTATCGACGTAAAATGTTAGGAATATGCCTATCATTATGTAGGCGGCATACGAAAGAGAGACTAGGTAGCCCCAATAGATTGTGTTAAGCCTTAATTCGTAGATTACGTATATGGGTAATAGCGTGTTAATGGGCATTATGGCGATGGATATTAATAATGCCGACACGTAAATCATCAATAGGTCACTGGGTAGATTAGCAATACTAATTAATTGACCGTATGAATTCAGAAGTTCCTTAAGGGTTATCCTACCAATCTTACTGCTCAGGGTCTCCCTAATAGTGAATTGCCTAATTACTGCGGCAATTAAGGAGATTATTGATGAGATTAAGTACGCAAGCCTAATGCCAAGCAACCCATACTTATTAATCAATAAGCCACCAATCGGTGGTAGAATCAGCCAAGGTATTTGGGGTATTACTGAGGTAACCAGTATACCGCTGGCATACCTATCCTGGGGTAGTGAGTCGATGAGTATGGCAAGCAGTGCAGGTTGGTAAAACGCCGCGGCCATACTCAATGCGTAAAATGCCGTGAGTAATTGCCAATTGGGCGCTATGACCATCAAGAACGACATTATTGTTATTAACCAAGTCCCCATAACAATTAGGAACCTCCGCCCCAATACATCGGTTAAATACCCACCTGGTATTATTGTGATTAATTGCGCAATCATCGCAATTGAATATGCTAAACCAATGTCTACCGCATTGGCGCCGAGCATCTTTAGGTAAATTGAAAAATAAGGCATCACTAATGCATTACCGATTGCGAAGAGAAACCAGGTAAGTAATAGGATCCCGACATTGCCCTTCACATAATACTTAATGTTTCTCTTCATATCATGCAATTATGACCCCCTTTCAACGTAGGGCTTAAGCGTGTCTTATAAGAATTATGAGCATGGTGGTGATTTCAGTCATTTACCCATCATCATTTAATCAAGAGACCGTCGTCTCATCACGGGCGCATAACCCTCGCTAGGGCTTAAAAAGGATTATTTCCGTGCATTACCGCAGCACGTAATATCGATCCTTAATCAACTCCTTAATTACCTCCTCGCTGGCGTATATAGTCACCGTCAACGGCGGTCCGTATGGCGTCGGTATAAATATGATGTGGGCGTTGCCTTGACCCGATCGCGTGGCATTGGTTATTGTACTCTCCATTACCCCGTTACCGCTAATCACGGCGTTTCTAAGCAGTGCTGATAACGTCCTTATGCCCCCAATCATTGATTTTATTCCCATCATACGTTTTCCAAGGTTTATGGAGGGTTTAAATACCCTCATGGTGTGAAGAGTACACTTGCTATATAGCAAGTGTAGTGAAAAATTTACTATATAATCTATATAATTTATGTAAAACTAAGTACGTGATATCTAATTTTTTCACGACTTCTTAACCCTATTAATCGCGCCCCTCAGGCATACCAATTGGCAAATGCCGCACCCAACGCATGAGCCAGCATCAATGAATGGCTTCTTTCCCAACTTAATCGCGGGGCAGTTAATCCTCAGGCAGTCACCGCAATTATCGCAGTAATCATCAATTATATTAAACACGTACTTACCCATGGAGCCGGCCAAGACGTTCAATACCACTATGCCGCGGGAATTCGTAATACTCATTACGTCCTGTAACGATGCTAATGGGTTACTTGGGTCATAATTTATGACCCTGTAATGGGCGCCAACCTGGGAAAGTACGTTCACGAAATCCCCACATTCACCCCCAATTAATGGGATTATGATGAGGTAATTACCACCATCACTGATTAACTCCTGAACCAACTCCTTATGGCTCAATAGGGTACATGGGCTTACAACTGCAGTAACCTTACCATAGTCATAACCAGCCCTTAGAAAGGCCAGCAGGGCCGCCAATGGGTTTGTTACGAAATCTGTTAATTGGTCAAAGCCCCTTGGCTCGAAGAATGTGGGGATCATGTCGAAGCTGGGCGTTAATCCCTCGGTACTAATGACGTGCGCATAGGCTGGGTCTATCACCAGGACTGGTACCTCGCCCTGACTCCCATACTTCGAAAGGAGCCACTCAATCATCATTAATGGGTCTCCAGGCCCTCGAAAAAATAGCTGCTGAACCGCGCCACTTACTAGGTCGCTGTACCACTTATTGAGGTCCTCATTCACTAGCGCCTCTGCACCAAGCTCCCTGGCCAAGTAATCGCCAGTGTCGATCACGTACTTAATACTCACGTAATCCCTGGGTA
>DAXY01000036.1:11763-12708 GCA_002506645.1 Vulcanisaeta distributa
GGCCACGCAGACCCACTAACGAGCGTACCATCACCACTGCCGATGGTGATGACGTTATCGCGGGACCTAACCCTAACCTCCTCAGGAACAACCCTACGTATACTGCCCAGTAATCGATTAAGTCCCCAACGCATTGGCTCGCTCCAATTTTTATTAAATGTGTATTCCCTACGCTTAATTCCAATGCCTTTAACGTCCTCACCCACCCTTAACCAAGGTCCCAACCTAACTATGTATGGTATCTCGAAGGACTCACTATAATCATGGCTTTCCCTAACAGCCTTAACCAAGCTATCCTGGTCCCAAGGCTCTAGGCATGGTAAACCCACTAAGTCACAGAAGGGCCTTATGTCGTGGATGTCGTAGACGAATATCGTGAGCGAGCCCCTAATCCTTGCAGTGCTTAGGGAGCCCAGGGAGTTTAGGAAACCAAGGTCATCAATTAGTAATGCCACATCCCTAAACATGCTTGAGAGGGTCTCAGCCTCATTAATCGCGCCCTCAGGGCTCACCCTCACGCTAAATACCTTATTCATTAGGTAAGAGCCTGTTATAAGTACGTCGCTGAACGAATTCCTCAGCATATCCGCAATCCTCATGATGNNTATTCCTTACATCATACACTGGTTTCGGCGGTATTCCGCGATTTAAAAAGTTTTTATTATTAAATTGAAAGTTTTAATAACCTCCACTGGCAAATGGATGTAGTAAGCATGAATTGCCGGTATAGATATGCATGCCCATTACTTAGGAGGTACGTGATTGCAATTCTAATAATCCTAATCCTCATACCAATTAGCGTTAAGGCATTAACACCTCCGTAAGAGTGCCCACCTCGCAATATATTACCCTGCGAATGCGGGGTTCTTCATACGATCAAGCCCTATGATTACCTAGGGCAGGCCACGCATCATGTGTTAATACCCTGGGCATGAAAATGGCGCT
>DAXY01000063.1:0-184 GCA_002506645.1 Vulcanisaeta distributa
CCGTGAGGGCCATGTCCATGGCGCGTAGGGCTGGGGACGCGGCCATTGAAGCGTTCAATGTATTGAATGCTATGCCTTAATGCCCGGCCTGAAGTTTGGTAGTAACCCTCCATGGCCCATTGCGGCTACCTCCTCCCTACTGGGTATTAGGTCTGCCATGAGCCTTGGTAGGAATATGTCCAGG